>JASHQL010000466.1 GCA_030039155.1 Streptosporangiaceae bacterium
CGGCGGCGGCCGCGCCGAGCACCGCGGGAGACCGCCAGCGCGGCCGCGGCGGCGCGGCGCCCACCTGGGTATCCGGCCTGTGCGGGTCGGTCAGGTGCTGGTCAGGTCCCGCAGTCCTGGTCGGCCGGCGGCCGCCGCCGCGGGCCAAGGTCGGCCCACGCTGCGGCCAGTCGGCGTCCTGGCTGACCGCCGCGGCCTGGTCGGCCGGCCGTGGCCTGGGCGTGACCACCTCGGTCGCAGGGTGTTCCTGGCGGACCTGATCGGGCTGGCTCGAGCCGACGCCAAGCGCACGGCGCAGCGCCCCGGCGAACTCCAGGCAACTCTCGTACCGGTCTCGCGCCTCCTTGGCCAGCGCCCTGCCGAGCACCTGGTCAACCGCGGCCGGCAGGTCGCGCCGCCTGGTCAGCACCGACGGCGGCGGATCCGACAGGTGCGCGTACATGATCGCCGCGCCGTTGTCCCTGCTGAACGGCGGCACTCCGGTGAGCACCTCGAACGCGGCGCAGGCCAGCGAGTACTGGTCGGTGCGCCCGTCCACCGGGCGGCCGGAGATCTGCTCGGGCGCGGAGTAGTCGAGGGTGCCGAGGAACTGGCTGGCGGCGGTCAGCCCGCTCACCGACAGCGCTGTCTTGCTCAGCCCGAAGTCGGACAGGTAGACGTGGTCCGGCACGTCAGCCGACTGCCTTGGCTCGAGCAGCAGGTTGGCCGGCTTGACGTCCCTGTGCACCAGGCCGCGCGCGTGCGCCGCGTCCAGCGCGGAGGCCGCCTGGCCGATGATATCGGCTGCCCTGGCCGGCGGCAGCGGGCCTTCCCTGTCGATGAGCGTGCGCACATCGCCGCCGCGGATGTAGCGCATCGCGATGTACAGCACGCCGCTGGCCTCGCCGGCCCCGAACACCGGGATGATGTGCGGGTCATCGACCGCGGCAGCCGCCCTCGACTCCCTGATGAACCGCTGCCGGAACGCGCTGTCACTGGCCAGCTGCGCGGCCATGATCTTGAGCGCTACCTGGCGGTCAAGGCGCGCGTCATAGGCACGCCAGACCACCGCCATGCCGCCCTGGCCAATCAGCTCGTCCAGCCGGTAGCCAGCGATTTCAGCGCCCACGCTGAATTCGCCGGATGTGCCGCCCCCAGGGTTGCCCAATCCGCTCCTCCAGCCGATACCGCCGGTGTCACCGGTTCGCGGCTGTCCGGCGCAATGAGCCCGGCCACGAAGCGAGCTCAGGGAGAATGGCCGCGATAGCCCGTTTCAATGCTGGGCTGGTTAAGTATCCAAGTCGGCGGACCGCTCGTGTCAACCGTGCTCGCACGGCGTCGGCGTTTCCGCGGAAACTCTGCCGCGCCGAAGATGGTTCAGCAAGCCATATTGCCTAAGGTCGGATCTCTTTATAGTTGTCCCGTGAGCGAGAACAGGGGCGGGGCCCCGGCTGGGCCGGCGGCACTCTTCATTCAGACCCAGGCCGGATCGCGGGTGCTTGAGGCTGGCAGCAGCTACCGCATCGGCCGGGATCCGCAGTGCGACGTGGTCATCAATGACCCGCGGGTGTCCTGGCAGCATGCCGTGCTTCGCGCGGACGGCGGCTACTGGGTACTCGAGGACAGCGGCAGCACGAACGGTACGTTCGTCGGCCAGCAGCGGGTGCAGCGGGTGCCGATCACCGGCAATTGCCAGCTGCGGCTCGGCCATCCGAACGACGGGCCAGAGGTGATCGCCTCGCTCGCCGCGGCTCCGGTGGCGAGTCCTGCGGCCGTCGGCTACGCGCCTGCGCAGCAGGCGCCGGCCCAGCCGGTCCCGATGCAGGCGCCACCGCAGCAGGCCCCGCCATACCAGCAGGGCTACCAGGGCTACCAGCAGGTCCCGGTGCAGCAGGCACCCATGCAGCCGGTACGGGTGGCGCCGGTGCAGCCCGCCGCCCCTGCGGCCTACCAGCAGCCCCCGTACCAGCCGCCGCAGCCCCCGCCACAGGGCCCGCCGGCGGCCAGGCCGGCCCCGCCAGGCGCCGGCGCCGGGTTCCGGGCCGGCGGCCAGTCGCGAATCTTCGACCGGCAGCCAAGCGCCGTGTTCGACCTGCCGAGCGTGGTCAGGGCGGCGCCCAAGCAGACCGTCAGGATCGGCAGGGCGACCGACAACGACCTGGTCGTCGCCGACCTGAGCGTGTCGCGCTACCACTCCGAGCTGCGCAGGACCGACCGCGGCTACATGATCGTCGACCTGTCCAGCCACAACGGCACGTTCGTGAACGGCCAGCGGATCACCCAGGCGCCGATCACCGAGAACGACATCATCAGCGTCGGCCCTGCCTCGTTCCGGCTGGTCGGCGACTCGCTGCAGGAGTTCATCGACGCAGGCGATATCTCCTTCATCGCCAACGACCTGACCGTGCAACTGAAAAACGGCAAGGTGCTGCTCGACCACATGAGCTTCCCGCTCGGCGAGCGCTGCCTGCTCGGCGTGATCGGGCCGAGCGGCGCGGGCAAGTCCACCCTGCTCGGCGCGCTGACCGGCCTGCAGCCCGCGAACCACGGCAGCGTGCTGTACGACGACCGCGACCTGTACCAGAACTACTCCGAGCTGCGGCACCGGATCGGCCTGGTGCCGCAGAAGGACATCCTGCACTCCCAGCTGACCGCGCGCCGCGCGCTCAGCTACGCCGCCGAGCTGCGCTTCCCCCGGGACACCAGCAAGGCCGAGCGGATGCACAGGATCGACGAGGTGCTGGCCGACCTGCAGCTGACCAGGCATGCCGATACCAAGGTGTCGGCGCTGTCCGGCGGCCAGGCCAAGCGGGTGAATGTCGCACTTGAGCTGCTGACCAAGCCGTCGCTGCTGTTCCTCGACGAGCCGACCTCTGGCCTCGACCCCGGCCTGGACAAGTCGGTGATGGAGCAGATGGCCGGGCTCGCGCACGACGGGCGCACCGTGATCGTGGTGACCCACTCGGTGGACAACCTGAACCTCTGCGACCGGCTGCTCGTGCTGGTGCCCGGCGGCAAGATCGGCTACTTCGGGCCGCCGCAGGAGGGGCTCAAGCACTTCGGCAAGGAGCGGTGGGCCGACGTGTTCATCGCGTTCGAGCAGGAGCCTGGCCGGGACTGGGCGCAGGAGTACCGCAACTCGATCTACTGGCAGCGCTACGTAGCCGCGGAGATGAACGGGGCAGGCCAGGTCCAGCACCGGCCGCGCGCCGCGGTGGCGCCCGCACCGAAGTCGCCGAACCGGATGGCCGAGATGTCCACGCTGATGCGCAGGTACTTCTCGGTCATCTCAGCCGATCGCGGCTTCCTGATCGCGCTGGTTGCGCTGCCGGTGCTCCTCGGGGCCCTGACCAGGTTCTTCCCGGCAAAGATGGGCCTGGTCGGGTTCCACGACAACGCGGGCGCGCAGACGCTGCTGCTGTTGCTGGCGGTCGGCGCCTGCTTCTCCGGCGCGGCCAACTCGGTGCGCGAGATCGTCAAGGAACGGGCGATCTACGACCGAGAACGGGCGGCCGGCTTGTCGGCTGGCACCTACCTGATGTCGAAGCTGGTGATCCTCGGCATTCTCACCGGCGTGCAGGCGGTGATCCTGCTCGGCGTCGGCCTGATCGGCAAGAAGCTGCCGCCGACCGGCTCCCTGCTGACCCACGCGCCGCTGGTCGAACTGCTGATCGCGGTGATCGCGATGGGCATCGGCTCGATGGCGCTCGGCCTGCTGATCTCCGCACTGGTGGATACCGCGGAGAAGACCATGCCGCTGCTGGTCGCCTCGGTGATGTTCCAGGTCGTCCTCAGCGGCGGGATCTTCCCGCTGACCGGTGCCGTGGGGGCTGTCGCGAGCATCGCGCCATCGCGGTGGGGCTTTGCGATGACCGCATCGACCACCAACCTCAACCAGGTGCTGCCGGCCACGGGCGGCGGCGTGGCGCTGCCTGAGCGCCGACTGGTGCTGACCGGGCCGAGCACCGGGCAGCGGATCACGGTTCCGGCGAAGCTCGCGGCCCAGGCCAGTCAGGCCAAGATATCGGCCGCGCCGGCCGCCGCCAAGCCGCAGCCTCTGTACGACCACAACGCCAAGACCTGGCTCGAGGACCTGCTCGGCTCGATCATCCTCACCTTGATCATCTGCGGCATTACCTGGTTCAGGCTCAACAAGCTCGGGCCGGCCAAGCGGGGCTAGCCCGTCCGTCGAATCAGCGGTGGCCCGGCGCTCAGCGCGCCGGGCCACCGCTTTGTGCCGCTGCTACTTCTTGATGTCGAACGGGCGCGGATAGCGCGGCGGGGTGTAGCGGATGAAGGCCGGCGCCGTCGGGCAGACCCCGTCGACCGGCGTCGTACCACCAGGGCAGGTCGGGCCCTGCGCCGTGTAGATGTTGTAGCCGGGGCCGAGGGCCGCGGCAGCCGCGTTGAGCTTGCCGGGCCGCAGCGCCCGGCTGTCCCAGCTGCCGGTGTTCAGCCGGCGCAGCAGGACCTTGACGGCAGCGATGGTCTCGGCGGGGGTAAAGGCGCAGTGACCTGCCCGGTGCACGAAGACCTGGCGCAGCAGCCTGCCGTTCCCTGCCCGGTCCACCACCTGCTTGTATGCCTGCTCGTTCTCCGGGATCACCAGCCCGTCGCCGGTGGTGTGCATGCTCAGCACCGGGACCGAGATGCGCCCGTTGAAGCTGATGTTCCTGGACAGGTACAGCACGGCAGCCGGGTCTGGCCCGATCCGCGGCGCCTCGTTCAGCGTGCGCAGGTCCTTGCGCAGGCTCAGCCCGGCGCGCTGGTACAGCCGCCTGACCTCCTGGTAGTCCGGCGACTGCCGGACCAGCCTGGCGAAGTTCACGCCGGTGGTCCAGGACGGGTTGCCGCCGGCCACCGCCTCGAGCTGGGCGCGGAACGCGAACACGAACGGGAAGTCCACCTCGGTGTCCCACAGGTACTGGTTCTTCTCCTGCGCCCCGTACGCGTGCCTGGCCGGCTCGGCGGACAGCGGCGTGAACCAGCCAGGGGTGTCGCCGAGCGCCGCGCCGAGCGCGATCCTGGCCCGGCCTTGCGGCGTCGCCTGCGCGGCCGTGATGGCGGCCTCGGCGCCGTCCAGGTTCTCCTCGGGGTTGCTGATGTCCACGACCTGCACGGACGGATCGACCAGCTGCTGGAACGCGACAGCCGCGTCGAGCGCGACATTCCAGGTCGCCACGCCACCGGACAGCACGCCGCACATCGGCATCGCCGCGCTGAACCGGCGCGGGTACCGCTGGATCAGGCCGGCGGTGATGATGCCGCCGAGCGAATGGCCCCAGGCGATGGTGCGGGCCGGCCGGCCGTAGCTGCTGTCGAAGACGTCGAGCGTGCCGATCTGGTCGGGCAGCGCCTGCTGGATGGCCCATCCGGTGCTGGCGTATGACGAGCCGGCCAGCGCGTAGCCGTGGCTGAGCAGCCAGCCGCCGGTCACCGGGTCGCCGACGTCCTCGGCCGGATTGGCGCTGCCTGGCTCGACGTAGCCATGGCTGTACAGGAACAGGGTGCCGTTCCAGGTGCCGGACGGGCACTGGATCAGGTATGTGGCGCCATCGCCGAGCGTCCCGGTGACCGTGCTGACCGAACCGGTGCCGCCGCAGGTCTGCTGCTGGCCGGCCAGCACGGGCGCGGCAGGCCACAGGCTGGCCGCGACGACCGCGGCGGCCGCGAGCAGGCGAGACGGGCCGAGAAGTTTCCGTACCATTCACCCTCCTATGCCTGATGTCATCCTGTTCAACAACCCTTTACCGGACCTTAACCTCATATGCAACACAGTGACAGCGCACCTGGACTGGAGTCGAAATGCGAGACCTGCCGACGCCGACGCCGGCCGGATTTGAGCATCTGTCCGTGCCAGAGCTGACCTGCCTCGCGCTGGCCTGGGACGCGATGCTCGCCGGGACCATCCCGATCGGGGCCGTCGTCACCGACGAGGCCGGGCAGATCATCGGGGCCGGCCGCAACGCAGTATTCGGCGAGCCTGCCGAGGGGTCGCTGTCGGGCAGCCACCTGGCGCACGCGGAAATCAACGCAATGCTATGGCTGCCGAAGGGGCTGCCGTACTCCGGCTGCCGGCTGGTGACATCGCTCGAGCCGTGCCAGATGTGCACGGGCGCCATCCGGCTGGCGACCATCGGGGCACTGACCTACCTGGGCGCCGATCCGGTGATGGGCACGGCGTGGGCGCTGGACTCGGCGCGCTACGTCGGGCACCGTCCGGTCAGCGTGACCGGGCCGGCCGACGGACCGGCCGGGCAGCTCGCCGCCGCCATGCCGCTCGCCTTCACGCTCGCCCGCAGCCCGGCCGGCGGGTTCGCCAAGGCGGCTCGCGAGCGCGCCCCTGACCTCACCGGGGCGGCCGACGCGCTGATCGCGGCCGGGCTGTTCGGCCTGGCCGCCAGCGCGGTGCCGTGGCCGGAGGCGGCTGCCGAGCTGCTCGCTGCGGTCAGCTGAGCGGCGCTGCCAGGTTCAACACGTGCACCGTGACGGCGTGCGGCTCAGAGCCGGCCGGCCTCCACGATCCGGCGCAGGAACCGCTTGGTGCGGTCGTCCTGCGGGCTGCTGAACAGCCGGGCCGGCGGCGCATCCTCGATGATCCTGCCTTCCTCGAGGAAGCAGACCCGGTTGGCGATGTCGCGGGCGAAGCTCATCTCGTGCGTGGCGATCAGCATCGTCATGCCGCCGCTGGCCAGTTCCCTGATCAGGTCGAGCACCTCGGCGACCAGCTCTGGATCGAGCGCGCTCGTCACCTCGTCAAGCAGCATGATCTGCGGCTGCATGGCGAGCGCGCGGACGATCGCGACCCGCTGCTGCTGCCCGCCGGACAGCCGGTCTGGGTACTCGTGCTGCTTGTCCTGCAGGCCGAACCTGGTCAGCAGCTCGCGCGCCTGCTGCTCGGCGTCGGCCCTCGGCATCCGCAGCGCCTTGGTCGGCGCGAGCGTCACGTTCCGCAGCACTGTCATGTGCGGGAACAGGTTGAACGACTGGAACACGATGCCGACCTGGCGCCGCACCAGGTTCTGGTCGATGTTGCCGCCGGTGACCGGGTGGCCGAGCAGGCTGATCCGGCCCGCGTCGATCGGCTCGAGCAGGTTGATGCAGCGCAGCAAGGTGGACTTGCCAGAGCCGGACGCGCCGATCAGGCAGATGACCTCGTGCGGCGCTACCTCCAGGCTGATCCCGCTGAGTACCTGGTTGGCGCCGAAGGACTTGTCGACGTGCTCGATGCTGATCGCCGCAGGCGCGTAGCCGGCGGCGCCGCCGCTCACCGCAGGCCCCCGGCCAGCCGCCGTGCCCGGTCCCTGGCCACCAGCCGGTCGGTGAACCGGGCCAGCGGGATGGTCAGGATCAGGAACAGGATCGCCGCCACGGTGAAGCTGGAGAAGTTGAACACCGTGCTGCTGTAGATCTGCGCGGCCTCGTTGGCCTCGATGGCGCCGAGCACGCCGACAAGCGCGGTGTCCTTCTGCAGGCTGATGAAGTCGTTCAGCAGCGGCGGGATGATGTTGCGCACGGCCTGCGGCAAGATCACGTAGCGCAGCGCGGTGGCGTGCGACAGGCCGAGCGACCTCGCGCCGGCGACCTGGCTCTGATGCACCGAGTTCAGCCCGGCCCGGTACACCTCGGAGACGTACGCCGAATACGACAGCACCAGGGCGCACACGCCGTAGATGGCGGCCGACTGGCTGGATACGAACGGCAGCCGCAGGGCCGGCACGCCGAGCCCGATGACGAACACCACGAGCAGCAGCGGAACCCCGCGGAAGAAGTCCACGTAGATCATCGCCAGCACCCGGAACGGGAACATGACAGGGCTGGTCGACTGCCTGGCCAGCGCGATCACCAGGGCGAGCGCGAGGATCAGCACCTCGGCGACCAGGAACATCCTGATGTTCAGCCACAGCGCCTCGCCGACCGAGTAGTAGCCCTTCCTCGGGTTGCCGACGAAGGACTGCCACATGTCCTGCGGATTGAAGAAGGTGTGCCTGACCGCCGCGCTGCCCGGCGCGAACCAGAAGATGGCGGCAAGCGCGGCGAGCACCACCAGCGTGCTGGCCGTCGAGATCACCGTCGCCCGGCGGCCGCCGCCGGACAGCAGCCGCGGGCCGCGGCCGCTGCTGCCGAATCCGCCGGCTAGCTGCGCGCCGGCGCCGACGCCGCCCTGATCGTCTGTCATGACAGTGCGTAGCTCCGGGCCGCCGGGGCTACGGCTGCAGCGTGGGCACGGTGGTGTAGATCTTCAGGTACTTCTTCTGCAGCGCCGCCAGCGTGCCGTTCTTGGTCAGCGTCGTGATCGCCTTGTTCACGCAGCTGACCAGCGGGTTGCCCTTGGTGAACAGCAGCCCGTAGTGCTCGGTCGATGACGGGAACTGGCCGACCATCACCGAGTGCGGGATCTGGTCAGCGGAGATGTACTGCGCGGTCGGCGTGTCGGTCACGAACGCCTCGATCTGGTGCGTCTGCAGCGCCTCCTTCACCACGTTCAGCGTCTGGTACACCTTCGGGGTCTGCGTCGGCTGGATCTGCGTGGTGATGAAGGCGAGGCTGGTCGTGCCGACCTGGTCGCCGTAGATATAGGTCTTGAGCTGCGCCGGGGAGTGCTTGGTCACGATGGCGCTGCTCTTCAGCGCGACCAGCGCCTGGGTCACGTTGTAGTAGCTCTCGGAGAAGCTGACCGCGGTGGCCCGCTGCGCGGTGTAGGAGATCTCGTTGATGTCGAAGTCGAACTTCTTCGGGCCTGGCGCGTAGGAGTCGTTGAACGGCTCGTAGGCCCAGTGCACCTGCGACGGCTTGAAGCCAAGCTGCTTGGCGACCGCGTAGGCGACGGCGCTCTCGTAGCCCTTACCGTTTGACGGGTTGTTGTCTTCGAACCACGGAGAGTAGGCGGGCTTGTCGGTGGCGACGGTCAGCGCGCCCTTGGTGTAGAGGTACTTCTGAATGCCAGAGTAAGAGCAGTGAGCCGCGGCCGGCGCGCCACTGCTCGTGCTTGGGCTGGAGCTGCCGCAGGCGGCCAGCCCCGCGGCGGCAAGCGCCAGCGGCACTGCCAAAGCAATCCGTCGCATGAGATCCGTCCAGCTTTGGGCGCCCGTTGCCCGGTCGCCAGGAACTGTTATTTCAGCCGAAAGCCTACTGCCTGCACCAACCCGATGATCAGGCCGGTACAGGCAGCAGGCGACGGAACCCTGGAGATTACAGGTACGGAGCCGCTCCCCTGATGTACACAGGGGTGGCGTGCTTGCCGCCGATGCGGACCAGCTTGTGGAAGAAGTT
>JASHQL010000467.1 GCA_030039155.1 Streptosporangiaceae bacterium
GGCGGCCGCTCCGGGCACCGAGACGACCGCGCCCCCGCGGAGCGCGAGCACGGCAAGCTGGCGCCTGGACGCGCCGCGCGCGCGCATCAGCTCGAACTCGGACCTGCGGTGCTCGGCAAGCAGCCTGGCGGTCAGCAGCAGGATCACCGCGCCGATCACCGCGAGGCTGGTGAACAGCAGGCCGAGCACGCCGGCCGCCGCGGTTTCCTGCTGCACGAATGTCTGCAGGGTGGACTGCGTGCCGGAGTCCAGCGGGATGTTCTGGACGAACTCCCCCTGGTTGCTGGTCGGGTAGCTGACGTTGGCGCCCTGGTCGATGAACCCGGTGAGCTGGCCGAGCAGCGGGCTGGCCTGCGCCGCGGTGAGCGTGCGCAGCGCGAGCGGGAAGTCCCAGGTGATCTGCATCGGCGCGGTGTTCAGCCGGAGCTGCATCGGCAGCACCTCGTGCCAGCCGACGAACACGGCGCCCTGCCAGTACGACGGCGCGTTCGTGAGCACGTTGAAGACCGGCGCTTCGGCGACCGGGTCGACCGTCCAGAACGCGGACTCCGGGCGGAGCGGCTTGAGTATGCCGGTCACCAGCAGCGTGTTGCCGTTGCCGACGTTGACCCTCGATCCCACCTTGACGCCGTACCTGGCGGCCGTGGCACTGGTCAGGGCGACCTGAAAGACGGCATGCTGCCTGCTGATCTTGGCGGTGCTCGGCATCGCGCCAGCGACGAGCCTGGACCTGCGACCCAGCGTGTTCCGCCAGAGCAGCTCGAGCTGCGGCGTGCCGTTGCCCGCGACGAACTGCCGCGATGCGCTCAGGTCTCGCTGATAGCCGCCGTACAGGCCGGTCCACTCCTGGCCCGCGGCGACCGGCAGCTTGCGTCTGAGCTGGCGATACAGCTGGGACTGGCTGCCGGTCAGGTTGACCGGAGGTACATCGCTCTGCTCGCTCGCGTCGTAGGTCACGTAGGCGATCGTGCCGACCACCGACTGTGCCTGAGCGTCCGTCTTGCCGATCTCCTGCTGCAGCGCGCTGGTCAGGATGTGCTGGCTCTGCCGCGGGCCGGCCACCGAGATGAAGGTGCAGGCGAGCACGAGCAGGCCGAGGCTGACGCTGGCCGCCGAGCCGGTGCCGGTCAGCTGATGCCAGCGGGCGCGAAGCCACGCAGTGATCTTGCTCACGCTGCCTCCGCGGTCCTGAGCTGGGCTGCGGGATCGGGCCTGCGGATCACCGTCAGCGCCGCGGCGACCACCGGGACCGCCCCGATCAGCACCGCGATTCCCGCCGCCCAGCCGAGCGGCAGCAGCACCCTGACCGCCGGGAACGGCACCTGGCCCGCCGGAGTCAGGGTGATGGCAGGCACCACCAGGTGCGTCAGCAGGACGCCCACCAGCAGGCCGGCCGCCGCCGCCG
Source organism: Streptosporangiaceae bacterium (assembly GCA_030039155.1). Taxonomy (GTDB): domain Bacteria; phylum Actinomycetota; class Actinomycetes; order Streptosporangiales; family Streptosporangiaceae; genus JOPF074. The sequence continues at coordinate 1,406 of JASHQL010000467.1, forward strand.
GCACGCTCAGCATCATCTCCTCCAGGCACAGCAGCCTGGCCTGGGTGCCCTTGGGCACGCCGAGCGCGGACAGCACGGCCGCCTGGGTTCTGCGCTCCCTGATGCTGGCCGCCACGCTGACCGAGAAGCCGAGCGCGGCCAGCACCGCGACCGCGAAGGCCACGGCCAGTGCCGCGGCAAGCGGCGCCCTTGACAGCGGATTGCCGGCCAGCTGGCTGGTGAGACTCGCCAGGCTGGCCACCGTGGCATGGGCCGGCAGCCCGGCCGGCACCTTCTTGCCTGCGGTGGTCAGCCACCACTCGGTAATCGGCAGCGCCGCCTGGTTCTGCCCGGCGAGCTGCTGCTGCAGCGCGGATTGATCGACGATCAGCGCGCCTGCCGCCCCGGTCGTCGGGAACCCGGCGATCACCGCGACCACGTGCACCCGGACGCTGGCGCCGCCGACCTGCACCTGGAACCTGGCCCCGAGCGCGGTGTGGTTGGTGCGCAGGAAGCCGCTGGTGGCGATGGCCGGCAGCACCGCGTCGGCCGGCTGCGCGGTGATCGTGAGCAGCCCGGTCATCGAGCCTGGCGCGATCGGGTACAGCGGGGTCGGCTTGGGCTGGTGGCTCGGCGAGAACTCGAGCACCTGGCTGCCGCCCGCCCCGTGCTGCCAGCCGAGGGAGGCCGGCGGCGTGCTGTAAGGCCGGAAGTACAGCACGTTCTGCGCGTAGTCGGCCAGCGACGGCGACGAGCCGGCCGCAGCCCACGACGCCAGTGCCTGCCCGCCGGCGAAGCGGGTGAACGACCCGGCCGCGGGTGCCGCGGCCAGGCTGCTGATCGTCACCGCAGCGGCCCGCGCGTTCGCGCTGATGGCGGCCGGCGAGACCGGCGGCTCCGGCAGCGGGTAGCTGAGCGAGACGTTGAGCAGCCGCAGCGGGTAGCTCGTCTTGCCTGGGCCGCCGAGCGGGACCACCAGGCGGTGCGGCCTGCCGTCCGAGGGCAGCGTGCCGGCCGCCAGCTGGTAGGCAACGCCTTCGCCGTCCTGGATCGTCACCGAGACGGCGAACCGGCCGAGCCGCTGGCCAAGCCCTGGCCGGACTGCCGCGGTGAGCTGCAGCCTGGCTGGCTGGCCGGGGATCGCCAGGCCAGCGCCCGGCGTGCGGAGCTTGTGCCACAGGTTGCCGAGCGGGATCGTCGACAGGTCCGGCCGCATGGTGACCACCCGGCCCGCCTGCCGGCCGTTCAGCGCGAGCACTTCTGAGTTGCCCTGGCCATAAGGCGCGGTGGCGACCGGCATCGCCACCTGGACATCCGGCCGGCTGACGACCTGGCCGGTCTGGTTTAGCGCGAGCGGGCTGCCAAGGCCGACGCGGACGTCAGCACCTGCCGAATAGGCGGCCTGGTCGTGTGCCGACTGCCTGGCGCTCTCGTACTGGCCGAAGCCGAGGGTCGCCGCCCCGACCGCGAGCACCACGAGCAGCGCGGGACCGCTCTGCCGCAGCGGGCGCCTGCTGATCTCCCAGCTCGCGAGCGCGGCGGGCAGCCGCTTGCCGCGCGCGGTCACCCGCTCAAGCAGCCTGGCAAGCAGCGGCAGCAGCCGCAGCGGCAGCAGGCTCAGCCCGGCCAGGGCCAGTGCAGGCGCTACCACGAGCGCCGGGTCGACGCCGCTGGCGCTCTGCGACAAGGCCGAGTAGGTCCGCAGCTCGCGGATGGCCAGCAGCGCCAGCGCCACCAGCGCGAGGTCGCCGCCGGCCGCCGCTATCCCTGATACCGCGCGCTGACGGCCGCGGCTGACCCTGGCCGTGCCAGGTGCCTGCGGGCGCAGCGCCGGCCACAGGATGATCACCGTGCAGAGCACCAGCACCACGCACGCGGCAAGCCAGGGGCCGGCCGCGGCGACCGTGAGGTGCGCGCCGGCCACTCGCGCGCCGCCCCTGCTCAGCAGCAGCCCGGCCAGCCTGGCGCCGACCAGCGCGCCGGCCACCACGGCAAGCACGCCGAGCAGCAGGGCCTCGGCTGCCGACGGCGCCACGAGCTGCCAGCGCCCGGCTCCCCTGGCCGCCAGCAGCGCGGTCTCGCCGTCCCTGTCCCTGGCCAGCAGCCTGCCGACCAGCGCGACCGCGGCCGCCACCACCAGCAGCAGTTGCAGCCCGCCGATGACCAGCAGCGACCTGGCGACCGTGGTGGCGCGGTCGGTCGCGGTGAGCACCTGCGGCATGCCGGTGCCCACCTGCAGGCCGAGGCTGGAGTTGCGGAGCCGCCCGATCGCGGCGTTGACCTTACTTTCCAGCGCCGATGCGGTCGCCGGGCTGTACCTGGTGCCCGCGGCGGGCAGCGCCACCCAGGACACCCCGCCGATGGACAGTGCCGCCCCCTGGACCCGCCCGGTTGGCCCGCCGAACGCCGCGGGGGCGACGATGGCGGGCCCGTAGCTGACGAAGCCGCCCTGGTAGCTGACCCCGGAGGTGGGCAGCTGGTCGACGTTCCAGTACCTCGCTGCCGGGTTCCGCGGGCGGTAGGTCCCGGTGATCAGCAGCCGGACCCGCTTGCCCGTGGTCCGGTCGGTGAGCGCGAGCTGCTGACCTGGCTGCACGCCGAGCGTCGCGGCCACCCCGGCGGGCAGCGCGGCGGGCACCGGCTTGCCTGCCGCCGGGGCGCCAGGCCAGCTGCCGCTCTGCAGATAGACCTGGGGACGTACCCCGTCGATGGCCGCGGCATCGATCAGCCGGATCGACGCGGCCGACCCGGCGCCCGGCTGCTTGGGCAGGCCGAGGGAATCCGACCACACCGCCCGCGCGAGCTGGTACCTGACCTGGCCGAACCCTGACTTGATCGCGCCAGGCACGACCTTCGAGGCGGTGGCCACGCCGCGCGCGTCAAGCTGGCCGAACACCGAGACGTACATGCCGGGCGCGTGGTCGAGCTGCGCGGTGATCGCGTCGGGCAGCACCTGCTCGTCGAAGCTGGCCAGCGCGGCGGTCAGCGCGGCCGCGATGAAGACCGCGGCAGTCAGGCAGGCGAGCAGCGGCCAGGCCGAGCCCATCCGGCGGAGCAGGAAGGACAGCCGTAGCCTGCGCACGGTGATGCTCTCCCTCCGTGCCTGGCGCGCGACCCGCGGCGCGGTGCCGGCTACGTCGGGCGGTGCCCAGGTCGGTCGCGCGATATTGCCCCTTATCTGGAGGTTACGCACCGGAAACGGCGCGGCGCACGCGACGAGAGCGAATAGTTATCTGACCGTTGGCTTTGCGTCGCCGATCACCTCGGCGCGGCCGGGCCCGGCACCGGCGGCGTCGCCAGCCGGGCCGGCCGGCTGCACCGGGATCCGCCTGGTCCGCTGTGACCTGGTCACATACAGGTAGATGATGGCGGCCGCCAGCACGATCAGCATCGCCACCTGGTTCGTGCGCAGGCCGAACATCCTCGGCGAGTAGTCAATCCGCAGTGCCTCGGTGCAGAACCTGGCGACCGCGTACAGGCCCGCGTAGACCGCGAAGGCCCGGTCGCCGGTCAGCGTGAGCCGCCTGATCGCCAGGCTGACGCCGACCGCCACCAGGATGTCCAGCAGCGACTGGTACAGCCAGATCGGCTGGAAGGTGGCATAGGACTCATAGCCGATCGCACGGTGCACCGGGTCGATCGCGACCGCCCACGGCAGCGAGGACGGCGCGCCGTACAGGTTCTGGTTGAACCAGTTCCCCCAGACCGCGATGGCCTGGGCCACCGGCAGCGCCGGGGCGGCAGCCAGCGCGACCGGGCCAAGGTCGATCCTGGCCCTGCGGCAGTAGTACCAGGCGCCGAGCGCCGCTGCCGCGACCGCGCCGGCGATGCCGAGCCCGCCCTGCCAGAACCGGAAGATGCTGACCCAGTCCCGGCCAGGCCCGAAGTAGTGCGACCAGTCGGTCACCACCGAGTAGACCCTGGCGCCGATCAGCCCCACCGGCACCGCGATGGTGGCGATCGCCAGGATCACGCCCTGCTCGCCGCCGGCCCTGCGGTACCTGCGGTCGGTCAGCCACAGCGCGGCCACCACGCCAGCCACCATGCAGACCGCATAGGCCCGTACCGGGACTGGTCCCAGGTACCAGACTCCCCTGACCGGGCTCGGCAGGTAAGCCACCGACATGAACTGGACGTTACTCCAGGCCGGCTACCGCAGCGGGGCGGCCGCCGGAGTGACCGGGGCGGGCAGCGCGGTGCCGCCGCACAGGTAGGCATCGGCCGCCGCGGCGGCCGATCTGCCCTCGGCGATCGCCCAGACGACCAGCGACTGGCCGCGGCCCATGTCCCCGGCGACGAAGACGCCAGGCACCCCGGCGCCGAATCCAGGCTCGCGCGCCACGTTGCCGCGCTGGTCGAAGGACAGCCCGAGGCCGGTCACCAGCGCGCTGGGCTCGGCACCGGTAAACCCCATGGCCAGCAGCGCCAGCTCGCACGGCAGCTCGTGCTCGGTGCCTGGCACCGGCTCGAACCGGCCGTCCCGCTGGCGCACCCGCACCAGCCGCAGCGCGCGCACCCGGCCGGCCGAGTCGGCGACGAACTCCTGCGTGCTGACCGCGTACCTGCGCTCGCCGCCTTCCTCGTGCGCGGTTGACACCCGGTAGACCGCCGGGTGCACCGGCCATGGCTGGCCGTCCGGCCGCTGGTCTGGTGGCCGCGGCAGGATCTCCAGCTGGGTGACCGAGGCCGCGCCCTGGCGCAGCGCGGTGCCGAGGCAGTCAGCGCCGGTGTCGCCGCCACCGATGATCACCACGGCCCGGCCGCTGGCGGACAGCCGGGCGGCCTGCGCATCGCCGGTCCCGCCGCTCCCGGCCACGCCAGCCAGGTCGGCCGCGGCGACGGCGCGGTTGGCCAGCGGCAGGTACTCCATCGCCTGGTGCACCCCGGCCAGCTCCGCGCCGGGCACCGGCAGCCCGCGCGGCACGGTCGCGCCGCAGGCCAGCACCAGCGCGTCGAACTCCGCGCGCAGCTGCGCGGCGGTCACGTCGGTGCCCGCGGTCACCCCGCAGCGGAACTGCGTGCCCTCGGCCAGCATCTGCACCAGCCGCCGGTCCAGGTGCCGCTTCTCCAGCTTGAACTCGGGGATGCCGTAGCGCAGCAGCCCGCCTGGCGCGTCGGCCCGCTCGAAGACGATCACCTGGTGCCCGGCCCTGGTCAGCTGCTGCGCGGCGGCCAGCCCGGCCGGCCCGGAGCCGACCACCGCCACCCGCCGCCCCGCCGAACGGGCAGATGCGGACGGCGGCTGCGGGGTCACCCAGCCCTCCGCCCAGGCCCGGTCGATGATCTCCACCTCGACCTGCTTGATCGTGACGGGA
>JASHQL010000468.1 GCA_030039155.1 Streptosporangiaceae bacterium
GAGCCCGTTGGTGGGCTCGTCGAGCAGCAGCAGCTTCGGGTCGCCCACCAGCGCCTGGGCCAGCTTGACCCGCTGCTTCATGCCGGTCGAGTAGGTGCCGACCTGCCGGTAGCGCTCCTCATAGAGGCCGACGTGCCGGAGCGAGTCCGCGGCGCGCTCACGGGCGGCGGTCGTCGGCAGGCCAGACATCCGGCCCATGTGCGTGACGAACTCGGTAGCGCTGATGTCGCTCGGCAGGCAGTCGTGCTCGGGCATGTAGCCGGTGCCCCGCCTGATCTGGTGACCCTCAGCCACGGTGTCGAGGCCGAGCACCGCCGCGTGCCCTGACGTCGGCTCGAGCAACCCGAGCAAGATCTTGATCAGCGTCGACTTGCCCGCGCCGTTGGCCCCGATCAGCCCGGTAATGCCCGGCGGCACCGAGACCGTGAGCTGGTCGAGCGCGGTGATCCGGCCGTATCGCTTGGTGAGCGCGCTGGCCTGGATCACGGCACCGGCGGACGGCTGCCACGGCGGATCACTCGTCCGCCTCTTCGTCTGCGTCGCCACGACTGTTACAGCCTCTCTGTTGCTGAGACAGATGAGTGGTCCCTAACTTGCCCGAAGCCGGGCCGCGGTGTCATCAGCAATAGGACTGATCCGCGCTCCGCCTCCAGGGCTACGAGGCATTGGCGATGAGACAGTATGGTTTGCCGGGACACGCGGGGACCAGGGCATGCTGGAACAGGTCAGGGCCAGGCGGTCCGGCTGGCTCGGCACGGGAGGCCACTCATGACGCAGGCGCGCGCGCGAGTCATGCTGGCCGGGCTGCTGCTCGCGGCGGCCGTCGTCGGCATCAGCGCGGCGGTGCCGGGCAACGGCTGGCGCGGGCCATTGCGCGCCGACCCGCTGCCGCTTGGCATCGCCTTCGAGGTCGTCGCCATCGTGCTGCTCGTGGCATTGCACCGCCGGACGAACCGGCACCCGCAGGCCGGGGAGCCCACCGCGGCGCTGCGCCAGGCGCTGCGGCTGACGCTGGTCGGCCTGCTGCTCGCGCTGCCGATCCTGCTGGCCGCCTACCTGCTGAGCAAGGTGCACACGCACCCGCGGCCGGAAAAGGCACCGGCCATGCCGCTGCCGAAGGGGCGGCAGCCGCACCTGAGCCACCTGGCCTCCCGCGGCGGCGTCTCGTTCTCGCCTGACCTGCTGTACGCGCTGATCGCGGTCGCGCTGATCGCGGCCATCGTGGCCTGCGTCGTGCTGCTGCGCCGCCGGGCGGCCGGCCAGGCCTGGGCGGAGGTCGACGAACTGCCAGCCGACGACGAGGAGCAGCTGCAGCAGGCTGTCGAATCCGGCCGGACCGCGCTGCGCCAGGTGGACGACGCCAGGGCCGCGATCATCGCCTGCTATCTGGCCATGGAGGACAGTCTCGCCGAGGCAGGCGCCGAGCGCGACGCGGCGGAAACCCCGGACGAGCTGCTGGCCAGGGCGGCCGCGCGCGGCCTGGTGCACGGGCCGGCCGCCGAGCGGCTCACCGCGCTGTTCTACGAGGCCAGGTTCTCCACCCACCCGCTGCCCGGCTCGGCCAGGGAAGATGCCAGGCGGGCGCTTGATGAGCTGGTCATCACCCCTGGAGTGCCGGCATGACCGGCGGCGGCCAGCCCGGCCAGCCAGACGGCAGCCAGGGCAGCGGGCAGCGCGGCGGCTGGGCCCAGAGCAAGCCCGAGCTGGTCATCGCCGGGCTGCTGACCGGCTCGGCGACCGTCACCGCGCTGTTGTTCGGCGGGCTCGGCGCTGGCTGCCTGGTGCTGGCCGCGGCGGCGGTGCTCGCGCTGTGCACGCTGCGCCTGGCCGCACCGGCCGGGGCCGCACCCGGCCCCGCCGAGGAGCGGGAGCTGCGCACCGGCACCAGCTTCACCGGTTTCTGGCGCAAGCGCTCGATGGTGAATGACGCCACCCAGACGATGGCCGGCTACGACATGGAGCTGCGCGGCATCCTGCAGAACCTGCTCGCCGCCCGGCTGGCGGAACGGCACGGGATCAGCCTCTACCATGATCCGGCCGCGGCAAGGCGGCTGCTGCTGCGCGGCCAGGACCAGTCGCTGTGGTTCTGGCTCGACCCGGCAAGGCCGCCTGCTCCCGAGGGCAGCCCGCGGGCCGGCATACCGCCGAGGACGCTGGCCGCCTTGCTCAACCGACTGGAGAAGCTGTGAACGAGACCGATTCCGTCCGGGACCAGGTTGCCAGGGTGACCTGCACGCCGCGGCAGACCGCGGAGCGCTGCGCCGCCGTGCTGGCCGAGGTGGAGCGCGCGGTGGTCGGGCACCGGCGCAGCCTGGAGCTGGTGCTGATCGGCATCCTGGCCAGCGGCCACGTGCTGCTCGAGGACCTGCCTGGGCTTGGCAAGACGCTGATCGCCAGGTCGTTCGCCACGGTGCTCGGGCTCGACTTCACCAGGATCCAGTTCACCCCGGACCTGCTGCCCTCCGACGTGGTCGGCGCGCCGCTGTACGACCAGCGAACCGGGCAGATGGTGTTCAGGCCTGGCCCGGTGTTCACCCAGCTGCTGCTCGCCGACGAGATCAACAGGACGCCGCCGAAGACCCAGGCAGCACTGCTCGAGGCCATGGGCGAGGGCCAGGTCAGCATGGACGGAGTGACCAGGCAGCTGCCGCAGCCGTTCGTGGTGCTGGCCACCGATAACCCGATCGAGTACGAGGGCACCTACGAGCTGCCGGAGGCGCAGCTCGACCGGTTCCTGATGCGGCTGCGCCTTGGCTACCTGGACAGTCAGGACGAGGTGGCGATGCTGCAGCGCAGGCTGGACCGGCGGGCCGAGCGCACCGAGCTGACCGCGGCCACCAACCCGGCGGAGCTCATCGCCATGCGCGAGTCGCTCGAGCAGGTCGAGGTGTACCCGGACGTGCTGGAGTACGTCGTCGCGATCATCAACTCGACCAGGACGCACCCGCAGATCCAGGTCGGCGCCAGCCCGCGCGGCGGGCTCGCGCTCGTGCAGCTCGCCAGGGGGCAGGCGCTGCTGCGTGACCGCGACTACGTCACGCCTGACGACGTGAAGAACGTCGCGGTGCCGGCCCTCGGGCACCGGATCACCCTGCGGCCGGAGCTGTGGGCACGCCAGGTCAAGGCCGATGACGTCGTGCAGCGGCTGCTCACCTCGGTGCCGGTGCCGCGCACCGACCCGACGGCGGCCAGGCGCTGACGGACCCGACCGGGACAGCCAAACCGATGCGAAGCGACCGAAGCCAGCCGTGACCAGCCCAGCCGTGACCAGCCCAGCCAGCCAGCCGGCCGCGCCGAGCCAGCCCGACCAGCCGGCCGTGCACTGGCGCCAGGTTCAGTGGCGGCTGTCCAGGCACGCGCAGCGGCTGCTCACGCTCGCCATCGGCGGCCTGCTGATCGCGGTGATCACCGGCCGCCCCGTGTTCGCCGGGCTGGCCGCGCCGCCGCTGCTGCTGCTGGCGGCCTGGCGGGAGCGCCGTCCCGCCGCCATCGAGCTCAAGTCTGGCATCGGCCAGCGCCAGCTCACCGAGGGACAGGCCAGCGCGGTCAGCGCCGAGCTCGGCGGGCTCGACGGACACCAGGCCGAGGTGCGGCTCGCCGCGGCCGACGGCATCCAGGCAGGGCCGGTCGACACCGACGGCGAAGGCGGCTACCGGCTTGCGTACCGGCCGCTGCGCTGGGGCAGGCGGCGGGTCGGCACGCTCGAAGTGCTGCTGACCGACCCGATGTACCTGGCCGAGGGCTACCTCAGGCTGGAGCTGCCGGTGATCAACTGCCAGCCCATGCCGGCCATGCCGTCCGGCCGGATCGTGCTGAACAGGCTGCCGAGCAGGCTCGGTGAGCATCCGGCCAGGGCAGCAGGCGAGGGCTCGGAGTTCACCGGCGTCCGCGAGTTCGTGCCGGGCGACCGGCAGCGCCGGATCAACTGGCCAGCCACCAGCAGGCTGGGCACGCTGCAGCTGAACACCTTCGCCGCAGAGCGCGCGCAGAACGTAGTGATCATCGCCGATGTCACCGCCGACGTCGGTGAGCAAGGCCTGACCTCGCTCGACCTGACGGTGCGCGGCGCTGCCGGGCTGATCGCCTGCTATCAGGCAGCCCGCGACCGGGTCGGGCTGATCATGCACGCCGGCACGCTCAGCTGGATCGCGCCGGGCCTGGGCCAGCGGCACGGGTACCGGCTGCTCGACCTGCTGATGAGCAGCACCGGCGGCTGGGACAGGTCCACCGGCCTGACCAGGCTGCCAAGGGCCGCATTGCCGCCAGGCGCGCTGATCGTGGTGTTCAGCCCGCTGCTCGACTACCGGCTCGTCGAGTCGCTGCGCGACCTGCGCGAGCGCGGCTTCACCGTGCTGGTGATCGACGTGCTGAACGCGGAGCCGGACGCGGGCCGGAGCAAGAACGGCGAGCTGACCAGGCGGCTGTGGCGGCTCGAGCAGCAGGCGATCAGGTTCTCGCTGACCCAGATCGGCATCCCGGTGCTGCACTGGGACGGCAAGCAGAGCCTGGACGAGCCGCTGGCCCCCTACACCAAGCGGACCATGGTGGTGCGGCGCGGATGAACCTGCGCAGCCTGCTGGTCACCGCGGCGCTCACCGCGGCGGTCGTCGGCTGGGCCGCAGTGCCGCTGCGAGCCGGCTTCGGCATCAAGCTCGTCGTGCTGCTGACGGCATTCGCCGGCGTCGCCAACCTGATCCAGCTCGGGCTGGCCTGGTGGCGTGGCTACGAGAACGCTGGCGACCTGACCGGCGGCCGGCTGGCCGCCAGGCTCATCGCCGCGGCCAGGCTGCCGTGGGCCGAGGCCATGACGGTCGGCGCGCTGGTGCTCGAGGCGCTGCATCACGCCAGGCCCTGGCACACCGTGTTGCTTGGCGTCGCGCTGCTCGGTTACCTGTTCGCCGTGCACCTGACCGAGACCGGGCAGCATCCGGCCGCGGTCAGGCCGCAACTGCCGCTGCTGGCGGCCGGCGTCGGCCTGCTCGCGCTGGCCGCGGGCGCGGCGGCGCTGCCCGCCGCCACCTCAGGCCTGGCATCGGGCCTGGTCAGGTCGATCGCGATCATCGCCGCGGTGGTTGCCGCCGGGCTGGCGCTGCCGACCTGGACCCGCCGCCCCAGCCAGCACGAGCCCGGCCAGGGCCAGCAGCAGGACCGTTAGCGGCCGACCGCGTAGCACTGCATGAACCGCGGGTTCGCCGCGGCGTGCAGCATGCCGCCCGACCTGGACACCGCAGTGACCTTGCCCAGCGACCACGACGGCGTCACGGTCACGTCATGCCCGCGGCGGCGCAGTTCCGCGATCACCGGCTCGCCGACCCTGTCCTCCACCGCCAGCGACCGCGGCTCGCTCTCCCGCGGGTAGAACGAGGACGCGAAGTGGTCGGTGTGGAAGGACGGCGCGTCGATCGCCTGCTGCAGGTTCATCCCGTGCACCACGTGATTGAGGAACGCCCACAGCGGCCACTGGTCCTGCTGGTCACCGCCCGGCGTGCCGAACGCCAGGTAGGGCTCGCCGTCACGCAGCGCCAGCCCTGGCGACAACGTGGTACGCGGCCGTCGTCCGGGCGCCAGCGAGGTCGGCAGGCCCGGCTCGAGCGCGAACATCTGGCCCCTGGTGCCCAGGCAGAACCCGAGGCCGGGGATCGCGGGCGAGCTCTGCAGCCAGCCGCCGCTCGGGGTGGCCGACACCATGTTGCCGAACGAGTCGGCCGCGTCCAGATGGCAGGTGTCGCCAGGACCGAGGGCGGTCTTGGTCGGCTCGCCGACGCCAGCGGCGATCGCCTGGGCGGCGACCAGGCCGCCGAAGCCGGCGATCTCGAACGCTGGCAGCCGCGGCTCGCGGCCGGCTGGCGACCCCGGCCGCAGCTCGCCGGAGGCCTGCTCGGTGAGCAGCCCGCGGCGCTGCGCCGCGTACCCGGCGGACAGCAGCTCGGCGAGCGGCACGTCGGTGTACAGCGGGTCGCCGTACCAGGCTTCCCGGTCGGCGAACGCCAGCTTGGCGCACTCGACCACGGTGTGGATGTAGTCCGCGCTGCCCGGACCCGGCAGCCCGTCGCCGAGCACACCGTCGAGCAGCGCGAGCTGCTGCAACATCACCGGGCCCTGCCCCCACGGCCCGGTCTTGCAGACGGTCAGCCCGCGGAAGTCCAGCGTGACGGGCTGCTCGACGGACGCGCGCCAGGCTGCGAGGTCGTCGCCGGACAGCAGGCCGCGGTGCGGCCGGCCCGAGGTGTCCATCACCTCGGCGTGCTCGGCGAACGCGGCAATCGCCTCGGCGACGAAGCCCGAGTAAAACGCCTGCCTGGCCGCCTCGATCTGCGCCTCCCGGCCCGGCCCGGCGGCCTCGGCCTCGGCAAGCAGCCTGGTATAGGTGTGGGCAAGAAGATCATTACGGAAACGACCGCCGCCCGCCGGCACGCCGCCCGCCAGCCACAGCTCGGCCGAGCTTGGCCAGTGCTCGCCGAAGTAGCCCGCCATCGCCCCGACCACGGCGCTGGTTTCCGGCGACAGCGGGAAGCCCTGGCCGGCATAGCCGATCGCGTACTGCATGACCTCGCGCAGCGGCAGCCGGCCGTATCGCTCGAGCAGCAGCATCCAGGTGCCGAAGGCGGCCGGCACGCACGCCGGCAGCAGGCCGGTACCCGGCACCAGGTCAAGGCCGAGGCCGGCGAACGCGCCGAGGGTGGCCGCGGCCGGGGCCGGGCCCTGGCCGCTGAGCACGAACACCTGGCCGGCCGCCGCGTCGTAGCCGATGATCGGCGCCTCGCCGCCGAGGCCGTTCTGGTGCGGCTCGACGACCTGCAGCACCAGGCCGGCCGCGACCGCGGCGTCGAACGCGTT
>JASHQL010000469.1 GCA_030039155.1 Streptosporangiaceae bacterium
GAGGCCCGTGATCACCCGGTTAGCCAGCCGCCTGGCGGCCGCCGCCCGGGCGCGAAGCCGCACGGAGCCCGGACGGGAGCCCGCACGGAGCCCGCGCGAAGCCGGACTGAGCACGCACGAAGCCCCACGGAGCCGCCGATGCCAGCGGATCAGGTCCGCCATCCGTTCTTCGCCCGCATCTACCCGGCGCTGAGCCGCTCGGAGGAGAAGGCAGGCGTCACCGAGCAGCGGCGGCTGCTGCTTGCCGGGCTCAGCGGATCGGTCATCGAGGTCGGGGCGGGCAACGGGCTGAACTTCCCGCACTACCCGGCCGAGGTCGTCGCGGTGCTCGCGGTCGAGCCGGAGCCGCGGTTGCGGACGCTCGCCACGCGGAGCGCGGCCCGCGCTCCGGTCCCGGTTGAGGTCACCGCGGGCGCCGGCGAGCGGCTGCCGGCCGGCGACGGCGCGTTCGACGCGGCGGTGGCCGGCTTCGTGCTGTGCTCGGTCGCCGACCAGGGCACGGTGCTGCGCGAACTGCTCAGGGTGCTCAAGCCCGGCGGGCAGCTGCGGTTTCTTGAGCACGTCCGGGCGCAGACGCCCGGCCTGCTGCGATTCCAGCGGGCCGTCGATGCCACGGTGTGGCCGCTGCTGCTCGGCGGCTGCCACACCAGCAGGGACACCGCGGCCGCCATCGAGCAGGCCGGCTTCCGGATCGAGCAGATCGAGCGGTTCGACCTGCCGGAGTCCAGTGTGCCGGTGCCGGCCAAGCCGCATATCCGCGGCGTCGCGGTCAAGGTCTAGCCGCGGCCGGCTGCCGGTCAGGCCAGCCCGGCGGCCGTCACGGATCAGCGTGCGGCCCGCCCTCGCGCCAGGCCCGCACCCGGCAGGCTTGGCTGCCGTGGATCCTTCCTGTGCGCTCCCGGCATCCGGCAGACTTTCTGCGGGGCGATGGTCAGGAGGTGGTCGCGGTGACGCTCCCCGTTGGCGGGGCAGCGATGAACAGCCCGCCGTCGGGCACGGTCACGCTGTTGTTCACTGATGTGGAAGGTTCCACCCGGCTGTGGGACGCCGAGCGGGACGCGATGGCGGCCGCGCTGCGCCGCCACGATCAGCTGCTGCGGACCGCGATCGAGCAGGCGGGCGGCTACGTCTTCAAGACCGTCGGCGACTCGTTCTGCGCGGCGTTCTCCGCCGCGCGTGCCGGGCTCGAGGCCGCGCTCACCGCGCAGCGGAGCCTGGCCGCGGAGTCCTGGCCGACCAGCCGCCCGATCATGGTGCGGATGAGCCTGCACGCCGGGGTCTGCGAGGAGCGCGACGGTGATTACTTCGGGCCGGCCGTGAACCGGGCGGCCCGGCTGCTGACCGTCGCCCAGGGCGGCCAGGTACTGGTATCAGGGGTGGCGGCCGAGCTGCTGTCCGAGGAGCTGCCCGACGGCGTCGGCCTGCGCGAGCTTGGCACGCACCAGCTGAAGGACCTCAGCCGGCCAGAACGGATCTACCAGGTGGAAGCGGCGTTCCTGCCTGCTCGCACGGCCGCGCCCGCCGCGCCGCGGCCGGCCGCACAGACCGCGCTGCTGGCCTCGCACGCGGACCGGGAACGGGTCGTGGACGTGCTCAGGACGGCCGCGGCCGACGGACGGCTCACCGCCGACGAACTCGACCAGCGGCTCGAGGCCGCGCTGACCGCCCGCACGCTGGCCGAGCTCGATCCGCTGCTGGCCGACCTGACCACCGCTGCCGCGGCAGCGGTGCCGGAAGTGGCGCGGATCAAGACCGGCACCGGCTCGGCCAGCCGGGACGGCGCCTGGCTGGTGCCAAGGCGCCTGGAGATCGAGATCGGCACCGGCTCGGTCAAGCTGGACTTCACCCGTGCCGTGATCGTCGTGCCCGAGCTGTCGATCGACGCCAAGATCGGCACCGGCAGCCTGCGGCTCGTCACCAGGCCCGGCATCGTGGTCGAGGCCGACGACGTGACCGTGAACACCGGCAGCGTCAAGGTGGTGCCGCCGCCCGCCGAGCCGGAAGCCCCGGTTGCGCTGCGGGTGCGGATCTCCGGCAAGGTCGGCACCGGCACGATCACCGCCAAGCCCGCCAGGCGCCGTGGCCGGCTGCGTGCGCTGTGGATGCGCATCCTGCGCCGGCTGGCCGGCGGCAGTCGGCCAGCCCTGCCCGGCTAGGGCTGCGCGGCGAGGGCTTGCGCGGCTAGGGCTGCGCGGCGAGCGGGATGCCTGCCAGCAGCGCGGTCAGGCCGTCCGCGTCGAGCAGGTCAGCCGGCCGCACCGTCACGTCGTCGCGCACGTAGTAGAACGCGGCGCGCACCGATTCCACCGGCACGCCCGCCAGCGCCGCCCAGGCCAGCCGGTAGGCCGCGAGCTGCACCGCGACAGCGTGCCGCTCGGCCGGGCCGGCCGGGACCTTGCCGGTCTTCCAATCGACCACGTCGTAGCCGCCGGCATCGGCGAACACCGCATCGATCCGGCCGCTGACCACCCGGTCGGCGATCAGCGTCTGGAACGGGACCTCGACCTCCACCGGCCAGCGGTCGGCCCACTCCCCTGCCTCGAAGCGCGCCTTCAGCTCGGCCAGCTCGACCGGTCCGGCCGCGCCGTCGGCGGCTGCTCCGGCCGCGTCGTCGGCGGCGCCCGGCAGGTCGCCTTCGTCGATCAGCTGCGCCTGGCCGAACCGCTGCTCAAGCCACTGATGGAACTCGGTGCCCCGGCTGGCGGCAGGCCCCGGCGGCCGCGGCATCGGCCGCCTGACCTGCCTGGCCAGCTCGGCCTGGTCCCTGGCGACGGTGACCAGCGACGACACCGGCAGCCGCCGCGGCAGCACGACCTCGAGCCCGTCCGCCGCCCGGCGCCTGGCCCGCTCGGCGAGCAGCAGGTCCGCGTCCGCGGTCCACGCCTCGACCAGCTGCTGGTAGTCGTCGCCCCGCAGCTGGCCGGCGAACAGCTCACCCTGCTGGCCGGCGAACAGCTCGCCCGGCCG
>JASHQL010000470.1 GCA_030039155.1 Streptosporangiaceae bacterium
GACTGCCGCCCGGCTGCCGCTGGTTCCCCGCCGCCAGCCGGGCCGGCCGGAGTTGCCCGCGCTGCCGCGCGGGTCCGGCAGCCAGCGGGCCGTCATCCTGCTGCCCTGGCCGCGGCGGCCAGCGCGGCGCTGGCCGGCAGCCTGCGGATCTCGATCCGCTCTCGCATGCTGCCGAGCGCGTCTGCTGCCCTGGTCACGGTGCCGATGGCAGCAGGCCCGCAGACGTAGATGGCACGCGCGTGCCGCGGCGGCTGCCCGGCCGCCCTGACCTCGCTCGCCAGGCAGCCGTAGTCACCGGTCCTGGTCAGCAGCTCTCGCATGATCACGGTGGTCCTGGCAACGGTCTTCGGGGTCAGCTCTGCCTCGATGGCCCAGCACTCGCCGGCCCATGCCAGGCCAGCGTCGTCCGGCCAGTGCACCTCGCCGTCGGGGACGTGCTGGCGGCCGCCGACGCGGCCGCCGAGCCGGTACCGCAGCCGCCGCTCGCTGCGCCAGTGCGCTGCCGCGTTGGCGTACCAGTCGGTGCCGGCCAGCGCGAGCCGGACGGCGGTGACCGCGCGCAGGTGCGCGAGCCGCGATAACGGCGGCGCCGCTGCCGCCCCGGTATAGGGCAGGCCGCAGGCCGCCAGCCCTGACCTGGTCAGCCAGACCCAGCGCGGACCCGGCCCGAGCCTGCCGTTGTCGGCGTACCCGCGGGCGGTCCAGCGCGCTACCGCGGCGCCCGCGGCGTGCTCGCTGAGCTGCATGACCGTGGCCAGCTGGTCGAGTTGCAGGCCGTACATCTCGGCCACGAACACCAGCGCGGCTACGTCACGCGCGCTCGCGGCCTGGCCAGCACTCATACGTCCATATCAGCACGAGATGACTCGCCAGACACCAGTCAACCGCGGCGGCCCGGCGTGGCGGTGCTGGTGTGGCTGGTGCGGGTAGTGCACAATGACTGCGGGCAGACGCCGCCTGCGCGGACGGCCTGCGCCGCGAGGTCGTTGGGGAAGACGTACCTCGTCGGCTGCAGGGAGGTCGGAGTGTCCGTACGCGGCGTGCTGCACGTGCACTGTGCGCCCCCGGCGCTGTGCCCGCATATCGAGTGGGCGGTCGCCGGGGTTCTTGGCGTCCAGGTGAGTCTGCCCTGGGTCGATCAGCCGGCCGCGCCGGGGACCTTGCGCGCCGAGCTGACCTGGTGCGGCAAGCCCGGCGCGGCCGGCCGGATCACCTCGGCGCTCGCGGCATGGAACCGGATCAGGTTCGAGGCCACCGAGGAAGCCAGCGCCGGCTGTGACGCGGTCAGGTACAGCTACACCCCGGCGCTCGGCACGTTCACCGCGGTGATCTCCGCCTGCGGCGACATCATGATCCCCGAAGGCCGGCTGCGGGCCGCGATGTCGCTCGCCGCGGCGGCCAGCGCCGCGCCCGGCAGGCGCGCCGACGCCGAGTTGCGCACGCTGCAGGAACTGCATGGCCCAAGCCATCCGGCACTCGGCGGGTCGCTCGAGGCTGAGCTTGCGCTGCTGCTCGGCCAGCCATGGGACGACGAGCTTGAGCCGTTCCGGCGGGCCGCGGACGGGGCGCCGGTCCGCTGGCTCAACGCGACCGGATGACCGGATCCGGCCTGGGTTCTTGCGCCGCGGAGCTGCGGTTACATTCAGCAATCGTTTGTATGCGCAGCGACACTTTATCTCTATTGATCCGTCTTGACATGACGTTGAGTCACTGTTTAAATGCAGGGAGTTTATCAACGTTGCGGTCGAGAGCTGGCTGACCGTGCCCCTGCAGCCAGCCGTGGTCGCGCCGCAGGCTACCTGCGGCGCTGTGCCCGTCATCGAGCGGCGGGCCGGGACCATCTAGCCCCGTGTTTTGGGCAGCTCGCAGCTATTCACTGGTGTGCAAACGTTTTGCATACGCCGGGCGATAGCGCCTGCCCGAACGCGCCCCGCGACCCCGGACGAGGAGGCGACAGAGCAGCATGCGGCTCGCACAGGACGAGAAGGAACGCCACCAGCTGTTCGAGCGAGAGATGGCCTCGTGGCGAGGCCAGCTCTACCCCGCGGCACTCCGGATGACCAGGAACCACCCAGACGCCGAGGACCTTGTGCAGGAGACGATGACCCGCGCGTACGCGCACCTCGGCCAGTTCACCCCTGGCACCAACGCGCGCGCCTGGCTGTACCGGATCCTGTCCAACACGTTCGTCAACGGCTGCCGCAAGCGCCAGCGGCAGCCGCTCATCGCGCACGCCGTCGAATATGAGGCGGTGGACTGCGGGACCGCGACGGCACCAGCCGCGACCGTGCAGTCGGCAGAATCGGAGGCGCTGGAGCGGCTCGGCGACTCCGAGGTCATGCAGGCGCTCGGCAGGCTGCCGGAGTGCTTCCGCGCCGCGATCTACCTTGCCGACATCGAGGGCTATCCGTACCGCGAGGTAGCCGACATGCTCGGGGTACCGCTTGGCACCGTCATGTCCAGGTTGCACCGCGGCCGGTGCAAGCTGCGCCAGCTGCTGACAAGCTATGCCTATGCCTGATGCTGCCGGTCCGGCAGCTGCCGGACCGGCAGGACTCGCGCTGTCCAGCACGCCGCGCACCAGCCACCGCAGGCTGCGTGAGCAGGGCAGGACCGACCGGGCCGAGCTGTTCGCCGTGCTGCGGGCCGGCTTCATCGCGCACCTCGGCGTGCAGGCAGCAAGCGGGCTGATGGTGGTGCCGACCGTGTACGGGTTCGACGAGCGGCAGCTTTACGTGCACGGCTCGGTGGCCAGCCAGAGTCTCACCGCGGGCGAGCAGGTGGCCTGCGTGACGGTGACGATCGTCGACGGCCTGGTGCTTGCCAGGTCGGTGTTCGAGCACGCGGTCAACTACCGCAGCGCCATGATCTACGCGGTGCCGCGGCCGCTGACCGACCCGGCCGAGAAGCTGGCGGGCCTGCGGCTGGTGTCCGAGCACCTGGCGCCCGGCCAGTGGGAGTACGTCAGGCAGCCAAGCCGCAAGGAACTTGCCGCCACGACGCTGCTGGCGATGTCGCTGGACGAGGCATCGGTCAAGGTCAGGTCGGGGCCGCCGGACGACGGCGACTCCGCCGATGCCGGGCTTGGCCTGTGGGCGGGCGAGCTGCCGCTTGCCGCTGCCTGGCAGCAGCCGCTGGCCGACCCGGCGCTGCCGCCCGGCATCGCGGTGCCCGCGCACATCGGGCGGCGGGCGGGCACCAGCGTGTATCCGGAGGATCCTGATATACCGGATCCATGACCGCGCTGCCCTGCGGGGACGACCCCCCTGGACCCCCCCGAGGCCATCCAGCCGCGGAGATGCGCCGGGCAGCGGCGACGCTGCTTGACACCCTTGACGACGCGCAGCGCGCGCTTGCGGCGCTGCCCTTCGATGATGACGCGGCCAGGCGGTGGCTCGAGTACCAGCCCGCGGCCCGGCCAGGTGCCAGCCTGGCGCTGCTGAGCCCGGCCGGGCGTAAGGCGGCGCACCGGCTGCTGGCGACCGCGCTGAGCGACCGCGGCTACGCGCAGGCAGTGATCATCACCGCGCTCGAGGAAGTCCTTGACCGGCAGGAGCACTGGCAGCGTGGCCGGCACAGCGGCGACTACTGGGTGAGCGTGTTCGGGGATCCGGCCGCCGACGACGCATGGTCCTGGCGTTTCGAGGGCCATCACCTGTCGGTCAGCATGACCGTGCTCGGTGACACGGTGTCGGCGGTGCCGGTCTTCATGGGCGCGCACCCGGCGCTGGTCGGCCGCGCCGGGCTGGCGCTGTCCAGGCCGCTGGCCGCGGAGGAAGACCTTGGCCTGGCAGTGCTGGCGGAATTGACCGGGGCCGAGCGTTCGGTCGCCGTGGTGGCCGACGCGGCACCGGCAGACATCCGCAGCTACACGCACGCACGGGCCGGCCGGGTGCAGCCGCCCGGTGTCGCCGCTGGCACGCTGCAGCCGGCCGCGCGTGCGCTGATCGAGCAGATCGTCGCGCTGTACCTGGACCGGCTGCAGCCGGAACTTGCCGCGGCCGAGGCGACCGCCACGGCCCGCGGCGAGCTGTATTTCGCCTGGGAGGGCCCGGTGCCGCCGGGCACCGGGAGCCGGTACTACTACCGGATCCAGGGACCGGACCTGCTCATCGAGTTCGACAAGACCGATGTCAATCACGCGCACACCGTGCTGCGCCGGCCGCGTGCCGACTTCGGTGCCGACCTGCTGGCCGCGCACTACCGCCAGGCTCATCAAGCGGGCTGAGCTGTCATCTTCCGCCAGCGCTGGCGGCCAGCCTGCGCTGGCCGACCTGCCGGTTACAGCGGGATGTTGCCGTGCTGGCCACGCCGGCCCGGCGCCGCCGCGATCGCATCGGCAATGGCCTGCCTGGTCGTTGCCGGGTCGACCACCTCGTCGATGACCCCCAGGTCCACCGCCCTTGGCAGCCCGCCGGCGATCTTCTCGTGCTCTGCCGCGAGCTCGGTCTCCAGCTGGTGCCGTTCCTCGGCGGGCACGGCGGCAAGCTGGCGGCGCTTGAGTATCCTGACCGCGGCCACCGCGCCCATCACGCCGAGCACCGCATCGGGCCAGGCGAACACCTTGGTCGCGCCGAGCGCGCGCGAGTTCATCGCGATGAAAGCGCCGCCGTAGGACTTGCGGGTGATCAGCGTGACCCGCGGCACCGATGCCTCGGCGAACGCGTGCAGCAGCTTGGCGCCGCGGCGCACCACCCCGTCCCACTCCTGGCCGACGCCGGGCAGGTAGCCAGGCACGTCAACGATCACCACCAGCGGCACCCCGAAGGCGTCGCACATCCGCACGAACCTTGCCGCCTTCTCCGCGCTGGTGGAGTCCAGGCAGCCGCCAAGCCGCAGCGGGTTGTTCGCGATGACGCCGACCGTCTGGCCGCGCAGGCGGCCGAGCGTGGTCACGATGTTCGGTGCCCACCGCGGGTGCAGTTCCAGGCCCGGCTCGTCGAGCAGCCCGGTGATCAGCGGCCGGACGTCGTAGGCACGCCGTGGCGACTCCGGCAGCAGCGCGCTCAGGTCGGTCTCGGCCGGAGCGGCCGCGGCCTGGCCGTCCGCGCCAGGCGCCTGACGGCCAAGCAGGCTGACCAGCTCGCGTGCCTTGCCGAGCGCTTCGGCATCGCTGGCGGTGACGATGTGCACGACGCCGGACCGGCGGCTGTGCGGCTCCGGGCCGCCGAGGCTCTCCATGTCGACGTCCTCGCCGGTCACGCTGCGCACCACGTCGGGCCCGGTCACGAAGATCCGGCCCTGCTCGGACAGGATCACCAGGTCGGTCAGCGCGGGGCCGTAGGCCGCGCCGCCGGCCGCAGCGCCAAGCACCACCGAGATCTGCGGCACCTTGCCCGAGGCCCTGGTCATCGCGGCGAAGACGGTGCCGACCGCGTGCAGGCTCTCCACGCCCTCGGCCAGCCTCGCGCCGCCGGAGTGCCACAGCCCGATGATCGGCGCGCTGCTGGCCACCGCGTGGTCATAGGCGGCCACGATGTGCTGGCAGCCGGCCGAGCCCATCGCGCCACCCTGCACCCGCGGATCGCTGGCGAACGCCACCACCGGCAGGCCGTCGACCAGCCCGGTGCCTGCCATCGTCCCGCTGTCATCGGCGGGCAGCAGCAGGCGCAGCGAGCCAGCGTCGAACAGCGCGCTGAGCCGCTCATGCGGGTCGCGGGTCAGCGTGCCAGGCTGCGCCGGTGCTGGCGCAGGCGCTGGCGCAGGCGCAGGCCGCTCCTGGCTGCCGGTCGCTGCGGGAACGCCCGCGTGCGCGGGCTCGGTCAGCACTGCGGGCCGGTTATCCAGGATGGTCACGTCGATCTCCTCGGGGGGTCCAGGCACGTCCTGCTCTGGGGGGACGCTCGGGCGGGCCGGCGAGCTCGGCTCAGACACTGGTGAAGGCAAGCGCGACATTGTGCCCGCCGAATCCAAACGAGTTGTTGATCACGGCCAGCGGCCCGCGATCTCGTGGCTTGAGGTCTGTGGCCTGCGCGGAGATCTCCAGGCCAGCGTCGTCTTCGAGATCCTCCAGGTTGATGGTCGGTGGCGCCACCTTGTCGCGCAGCGCCAGGATCGCGGCTACCGACTCGACCGCGCCGGCCCCGCCGAGCAGGTGCCCGGTCATGGACTTGGTGGCCGACACCACCACGCCGGACGCTGCCGCGCCGAGCGCCTTGGCGATTGCCTGCGCCTCGACGACATCACCCGCGGGAGTGGAGGTCGCGTGCGCGTTCACGTGCGCGACCTGCTCGGGCCTGACCTGGCCGTCGGCGAGCGCGTGCTCGATCGCGGTGATGGCGCCGGCCCCGTCGGGATCGGGCTGGGCGATGTGATGCGCGTCCGCCGAGTAGCCGACCCCCGCGGCCACTGCGTAGCTGCTGGCGCCGCGGCGCTCCGCGTGCTCGGCCGACTCAAGCACCACCATGCCGGCGCCCTCGCCGAGCACGAAGCCGTCCCGGCCGCGGTCGAACGGCCTCGACGCCCGCTGCGGCTCGTCGTTCCTTGTCGAAAGCGCGCGCATGGCGGCAAACGCGGCGATGTTGAGTTTCATGATCGCTGCCTCGGTGCCGCCGGCCAGCACCACGTCGGCGCGGCCCGACCTGATCATGTCCATCGCGTAGCCGATTGCCTCGGCGCCGGAGGCGCATGCGCTGACCGTGGTGTGCACGCCGGCCTTCGCGCCGAGCTCGATGCTGATCCAGCCGGCCGCGCCGTTGGGCATCAGCATCGGCACGGTGAACGGGGACAACCGCTGCCAGCCCTTCTCGTTCAGCGTGTCGTAGGCGGCGATGGTGGACGCGACCCCGCCGATGCCGCTGGACACCACGACGCCGAGCCGCTCGCCCGGCACGGCCGGCGAGCCGGCGTCGGCCCACGCCTCCCGTGCCGCGATCAGCGCGAACTGCTCGCACCTGTCCATCCGCCTTGCCTGCACCCGGTCCACCAGGGTGGCCGGGTCCACCGCCGCCCAGGCGGCGATCCTGGCGGGCAGGTCGGCGGCCCACTCCTCGGTCAGGCTGCCGACGCCGCTGCGGCCGGCCAGCAGCGATTCCCAGGTGGTCGGCACGTCGGCCCCCACCGGGGTGATCGCACCGAGCCCGGTGACGACGACGCGCGTCCGGTCTGCGCCCACTGTCCTCATGCTCCTCGGCTGTCTCGGGGGTTACGCGGCGCCGTGCCTGCGGGGATGGCGGCCGTCCGCTGGCCAGGTGTCCCGCGGGCCGGGCGGCGCCGCGCCTGCTTCACACCCGGTCAGGCGGACACTTCGGCGCGCCGGACGTAGTCGATGACGTCCTGCACCGTCTTGAGGTCCTTCAGCTGGTCGTCAGGAATCTCGACGCCGAACTTGTCCTGAGCTGCCACCGCGATCTCGACCATCGACAGCGAGTCGATGTCCAGGTCGTCGACGAAGGTCTTCTCCGGCGTCACCTGGTCGGCGGGCACGCCTGCGACCTCGTCGATGATCTCGCCGAGTCCTGTCAGGATTTCCTGGTCCGTCATGGCCATGAGAGTTTCCGATCTCCTTTGCGTGCCTTCATGCACATCTGGGTGGTGGACGCCCCCGGCTGGGGGCGCGGGTCAGGGTACCGTGATCACCTGCGCCGCATAGCAGATGCCGGCGCCGAAGCCGATCAGCAGGGCCGGGGCGCCAGAGCCGACCTGGCCGCGCTCGATCATCCGGGACAGCGCGAGCGGGATCGACGCCGACGAGGTGTTGCCCGCGGTCACGATGTCGTCGGCCACGATCGCGTTGGGCGCGCCGAGCTTGCGCGCGATCGCCTCGATGATCCGCAGGTTGGCCTGGTGCGGGACGAACGTCGCAAGCTCGGTGGGATCCACGCCCGCGCGCTCGCAGGCCTGGAGCGCGACCGGGTGCACGGCGGTGGTGGCCCAGCGGAAGACGCTCTGGCCTTCCTGGAAGATGAAGCCGTCGCGATCGGGGATGTAGATCTTGTCCGCCATCTCGCCCACGCTGCCCCATACCACCGGGCCGATCCCGGCCTCCTCCGGCTCCGCCACCCCGCTGACGACCACGGC
>JASHQL010000471.1 GCA_030039155.1 Streptosporangiaceae bacterium
GGCGACACCGCGCTGCCCTGGGGTGCTGCCCCCACTCCCCCACGACTCACCCGTCTGGCGATCTTCGGCCACATGTGTATCTAATCGGACATAGCCTCGGATTGGAAGGCTGCGAGCGGAGGTGCGATGGCCGGACGCACGGCGCGGCGCCGGGTGCTGCGGCTGACGCTGGCCGACCAGCCGGGCGAACCGCGCGCTGACCTGCTCGCGGCCGAGGAGCCGCTTGGCATCAGGATCGGCGGCCAGCCGGTCAGCCTCACCATGCGCACGCCAGGTGATGACATCGACCTGACCGCCGGGTGGCTGTTCAGCGAGGGGCTGATCGCGGGCCAGGCCGACATCGCGTCGATCAGGATCTGCGACGGCACCCGCTGCGGGCACGGCGAGCACGAGGCCACCGGCAACGTCGCCGAGGTCACGCTGCGGCCCGGCCTCGAACTGCGGCCGGACCAGCGCCGCGCGTTCCTCACCTCGAGCGCCTGCGGCGTGTGCGGCAAGACCAGCATCGGGGAGCTACTCGTTCCCGGCCTGTATGACCTGTCGCAAGACGAGTCACTGGTCAGCGCGTCGGTGCTGGCGGGCCTGCCCGATGCGCTGCGGGCGGCGCAGCGGGTGTTCGAGCGGACCGGCGGCCTGCACGCGGCCGGGTTGTTCACCGCGGCCGGCGACCTGGTGACCGTCCGCGAGGACGTGGGCAGGCACAACGCGGTCGACAAGGTGGTCGGCTGGGCGCTGCGAGCGGGCCGGCTGCCGCTGTCCGGCTGCGTGCTGCTGGTCAGCGGCCGGGCCTCGTTCGAGCTGGTGCAGAAGGCGGTGCTGGCCGGCGTCCCGGTGCTCGCCGCGGTCTCCGCGCCATCGTCGCTGGCCGCCGACCTGGCCGGGGAGGCCGGGCTGACCCTCGTCGGGTTCCTGCGCGGGCAGTCGATGAACGTCTACGCCGGCCAGCACCGGGTGGTCAGGCCGGCCGCTCAGCCCGCGGCCGGCTAGCCGCCCACTGATGCGCGCTGCCCTGGTGCAGCGCCGCGTAGACCCGGTCACGCAAGCCGTTCGCCTCGGCGTCGGTCATGGTCTGGTCAAGCCGCCGCAGTACCACCCTGACCAGCAGGTTGCACTGGTCTGGCCGGGCGCCGAGCCGGTCAAGCGCGGCGGCGGGCAGCTGGCTGCACGGCGTCTGCGACAGCACCGTCACCTGCTCGACCGCGTCCGCGTCAGGCCCGAGCGCGTCCCGCACCCGGTCGCCAAGCGTCTCTTCGTCCTGGCCGGCGTCCATTGCGACCGACATGTCCCTGCTGACCGCCGGCTGCGCGGACACCGGCCGGTACGGCGCCAGGTCCTGCATCTGCCCGGCCACCCGCGGATCAGCCGAGCGCAGCAGCCTGATGTCGCCGATGCCCTTGCGCAGCATCAGCAGCCGGTCGAGGCCCATGCCGAGGGCAAGGCCTGTGCAGCCGTGCAGCCCGGCGCCGGCCAGCACGCCGGGGCTGGCCAGCCCGCACTCCCACACCTCGATCCACTGGCCGTCATGGCAGACGTCGACCTGGCGGCCTGCCTGCGTGTACGGGTGCCGCCGCGGCGTCGTTCTTGACTGCCGCCCCGGCGCCAGCGCGGCGAGCAGCAGGCCGATCATCTCGGTCAGCTCGGCCTCGCCGAGCCGGCCGCGGCTGATCCGCCACAGGTCGAGCTGGTGCGGCGTGCCGGTGTGCTGCCAGTCGATGGCGTCCCGCCGGTAGGCGATGCCGGGGCAGGCGAGCAGCACGTCGGCATGCCGGTCAGCGGCGAGCGACTGGTCGGCGGCAAGCTGCCGCAGCGCGGCGGGCACCATGGCGGTTGAGTGGCTGCGCAGCATGTGCTCGCCGTCGGTGTACCTGGTGTACCTGACATCCCTGGTGACCGCGGCCGGCTGGTAGCCGAGCCGGTCGTAGTTGTCGGCGATCGGCACCACCCGCGGACCGCGGCACAGCCTGACCTGGCTTGGCCCTGGCCCGGACGGCCAGGGGCCGGCCAGCGCGGTGACGGCGAGGTCGACCAGCTGCTGCATGGCATGCGGGCCGTCGGCCGGGTCGGACAGGTCGGGGATGGCCAGGTCGCGGGCAAGCTGATCGGTGGTAAGTGTGGCGGGCATGACGGCTCCTTGCGATTTCGGATGGCCGGGTTGGGAGTGACCTCCCGGCTCCAGCCACCCGATCGGGAATCGCTATGCCGTCATGGCACGCTCGCGCGCTCCCGATAGCCCGCGGCGGGCCGGGAGGCACAGAAATCGAGACGTGCCTGGCAGTGCCATGTGCCCAGTGTAGGGCTGGGGCAGACTGAGGGCGCAACGTCAATTCGACCGGAGGCCGGCATGGGCAATGCGGTGGTGCACTTCGAAATCTGCGGTCCCGATGACGTCATGCTCAGCACGTTCTACCGTGAGCTGTTCGGCTGGCGGACGACCGCGCTGCCCGGTTACACGCTGATCGACACCTGTGCCGGGTCCGGCATCAACGGCGGCATCTCGGCCAGCCAGGACGGCCAGGCCTGGTGCACGTTCTACATCGAAGCCGACGACTTGCAGCCAATCCTGGACAAGGCGAACCTGCTCGACGGCAAGACCGTCACGCCGATCACCGACGTGCCTGGCATGGTGACGTTCGCCATGCTGGCCGACCCGGACGGGCTGCTGATCGGCCTGGTGCAGGCCGCGGCGGCCAGCGGCGAGCAGGCAGCCGAGCTGGCCCCGTCGGCCGGCTCAGGCGCACCGGTCGACTGGTTCGAGGTCCTCGGCACCGACGCGGACGCGACCCAGCGGTTCTACGCCGAGCTGTTCGGCTGGCAGGTCACCGGCGGCGGCGTGCCCGGCTACCGGATGGTGGACACCGGCGCGGGCAAAGGCGCGGCCGGCGGGCTCGGCGCGCACGGCGAGCCGGGCACAGCCTGGGCCACCGTGTACGCCAGCGTGCCGGACGTCGAGGCGGTGCTGGCCAGGGCCGTGCGGCTCGGCGGCGACCGGGTGTACGGGCCTGCCGCTGTCGACGATCACACGCAGACCGGGGCGCTGCGCGACCCGGCGGGCAACG
>JASHQL010000472.1 GCA_030039155.1 Streptosporangiaceae bacterium
TCGGCGGGAGCATGGGATGGCTGCTGCGCCGTTCGGTGACGACGAAGGTGACCGAGGACAGCACGGCGATTGCCGCGGCCGCGGCGAAGGGCAGCGACAGGGCGCCCGCGCGAGGCAGGACGATGATCGCGTAGGTGATCGTGGCCAGCGCGGTGGCACCGGCCAGCGCGCCGGGCCAGTCGGCGCTCCCGGACGACGAGGTGTCCCTGGATTCGGGGACGTGGCGCCGGGTTATCCAGGCGGTCACGGCGGCGACTGGGACGTTGATCAGGAAGATCGCCCGCCAGCTGCCGGTTTCCAGCAGCCACCCGCCGATAAAGGGCGCGACCGCGGCGGACACTCCGCTGAATCCGGCCCATGTCCCGATCGCGTGCGTGCGGTCGGCGGGCTGGAAGGCCGCCTCGATGATCGCCAGGCTGGCCGGCGTCATCAGCGCGCCGCCGATGCCCTGCACGGCCCGGGCGGCGATGAGCCAGCCGATGCCGGGCGCTGCCGCGCAGAGGACCGACGCCACGGTGAACCAGCTCAGCCCGGCCAAGAACACCCGCCGTCGGCCCCAGCGGTCGCTGAGCGAGCCGGCCAGCAGGATCAGCGCGGCGAGGGTCAGCGTGTAGCTGGTGACAGTCCATTGCAGGTCCTGGAAGCCGGCGTGCAGGCTCCGCCCGATCGCTGGCAGCGCTACGGCGACCACCGTGGAGTCGATCCCTGCCACCGACGATCCCAAGATCATCGCCGCGACTACCCACCGGCCTTGCGCGGAGCGGTAGGCGAGTAGTTCGCGCGGGGCCGGGCCGCCAGCCGGGCTCGGCTCGGCTGGCCGAGTCCCAATTCCCGGTGTCACTGACCGGCCTCCGTGCCGGTCAGGGTGGCATGGCGTGCGTCGTGGGACCGGCTGCTCGATCAACTGGCGTGACCGGCCGCGGTTCGCGCTCGACCAGCTCGGCGAGCGTCTCGGTCGCTGTGGTGAACGAGTCGATGCGGCGCGCGGCGCGGCTGACGACCAGGGCGCCCTCGAACACGGACATGACCAGGTCGGCTAGCTCGGCAGCGCGGCCAGGGGTGATTCCGCGGACTGCGAACTCGCGCGCCAGCGCCTCGCACCACCGCCCGAAGACCTTCTCGAACTCACCGCTGAGGTCCTCGTTCTGCGGCGCTAGCTCCAGCACCATGGTGGCGATGGCGCATCCGCTGCGGTAACCCGAGCCCTCCAGGCGGGCCGCCACCATGTCGCCGAGCGCACGCACGAACGATCCCGGACCGTCGCAGCGGGCCGCCGCTGCCGCCACCATCTGCTCGATTTCGTCGCCGGCCAGCGCGATGGCCTCGCTGGCCAGTTCCTGCTTGCCGCCAGGGAAGTGGAAGTAGGTTGACCCGCGCGGTGCGCCGCTGGCCTGGATCACGTCGGAGAACGCGGTCGCGTGATAACCGCGCTGCCGGAACAGCTCCGCGGCGGCTTCGATCATCTTGGCGCGGCTGTCGGAACGGCGGGGCATGAGGTCATGGTAGCTGTTGACTAAGTCTGCCGTACGTCATAGTTTTTTGTAGGTCGCACGTCATACCTGGAAGTCATCGAGGCCGTCCCCGGAAACCCGCGTCCAGGGAGAGGAACTGTCTTGTACTCGCAGCTGAGCTGCCCGGCGGCGACCGAACTGACGGTCCGGCTGGCCACCGGTCGCGGCCGGCCCGCCCGCCTGCGCCGTTGGCAGGATTCACCTGCAAGGCGCCCGGCAGGGCACGGTCGGCAGCATGCGTGAGGTAGCCGCGAGCCACGTGGTGCAGCGCGAGCTGACACCCTCCGCGGCCCTGCCTGACCGGCCGCGCACCATCGCGGTTGCGCCCAGGGCGCCGCTGGACGGCAGGGGGTCCCAGGACGAGTCCGGAACCCGAGATGTTCCCGCTGCTCCGGCCGTCAGCAGCGGAGTGGTGCTGCGCTGCGGGCTGTTCGGGCGCCTGGCCGAAGCGGAACGCGTTGTCCAGATGTCGGCGCCGGCTGGCAGCGGGAAGACGGTGCTGCTGCGGTCCTGGATCGCCCAGGCTGGCCTGGCCCGCAACACCGGGTGGGTATCGGTGGACCGCGAGGTGCGGCACCCGCGCAGGTTCTGGATCGCGGTAGCCGACGCGCTGCGCGGCACTGTGGCCGGATCGGCGCTGGTAAGACCGCTGACCCCCGCGCCGGATCTCGACGGCTTGGCGGTGGTGGAGCGGCTGCTCAAGGACCTCGCCGGGCTGCGGGATCGGCTGTGGCTGGTGATCGACGACGCGCATCTGATGGAGCCAGGCGACGTGCTGCCCCAGCTCGAGTTGCTGCTGCTGCGTGCGCCGCAGCAGCTGCGGTTCGTCCTGGCGACGCGGCACGACCTGCGGCTGGGGCTGCACCGGCTGCGGCTGGCGGGGGAGCTGACCGAGGTCCGTGCGGCTGACCTGCGGTTCAGCCTGGCCGAGGCGCGGGCACTGTTCGCAGCGGCCGGGTTGAACCTGGCGCCCGAGGCGCTGGCCCGGCTGCACGGAAGGACCGAAGGCTGGGCGGCCGGGCTGCGGCTGGCCGCGCTGTCGCTGCC
>JASHQL010000473.1 GCA_030039155.1 Streptosporangiaceae bacterium
CCGCCACCGCGGCGCCACCGCGGCCGCGGGCTGTCCACCGGCCGGCTGATCGCGCTCGGCGCGGCCGGTCCAGTGCTAGCCGTGCTCATCGCGGTTGCCCTTGGCGATCTGCTGGGCGGCGGGGCATCTGGTGCCCGTCCGCCAGTTGCCGGGCCGATGCCGGGGATCGGCCAGGTCGCGAGAGACGGCGGATTCGCGTTCACGGTGCAGGGCGAGGTCTGCGGCGCGGCCGCGGCGCGGGCGGTAAGCGGCCGGTCCGGAGCCGGCGAGACGATCCCGCCTGGAGCGACCGAATGTATCTTCACGGTCAAGGTGACCAATGACGGGGGCACCCCCGACACGTTTCTCGACTCGAACCAGTACGGCTTCGACGCCGCGGGCCGCCAGTTCGCCACCGACAGCACCGGTGCCTTCTACCTGCAAGGCGACCAGAACGCGACGCAGCTCAACCCGGGCATGACGATCATCGCCAGGGTGCCGTTCCAGATCCCCGCGAGCGACACCATCACGCGCCTTGAGCTGCACGGCTCGATGTTCTCGCACGGCGTGCTTGTGCGAGTCTGACCGGAGTCAGCGGCGCACGGCAGGTCAGCGGAGGCGGACGGGAATCGAACCCGCCAGCGACGCTGAGCGCCGCTCACCGGTTTTGAAGACCGGGGGGACCACCAGGTGCCCAGACGCCTCCGGATCAGACCCTATCGGCGGTTACCGGCTGGCACCTGACGCAGGTCATCAGCCCGTTACGCGACCCGGCGGGCGCCTGGACCCGGCACCGGCGTCACCTGGCGCGCGGACTCGATCTGGTGACCGTCGGCGCAGCCAAGCCGCAGCGTGACCGGCGCCCCGCAGTCGCGGTGCGTGAGCAGCACCGCGGGGCCATCGGCCGGCCGCGCGTGCTTGTCGCCCCAGCCGAGCAGCGCGACCATCACCGGGAACAGGTCGATGCCCTTCTCGGTCAGCCGGTACTCGTACCTGGTGCGCTGGCCGTCCTCGCGGTACGGCGCCCGCCGCAGCAGCCCCTCGGCGACCAGCCTGGCCAGCCGGTCACTCAGGATCTGCCGCGGCGCACCGGTCCTGCGCCGCATGTCGTCGAACCTGCGGATGCCGTTGAACGCCTCGCGCAGCACCAGGAACGTCCACTTCTCCCCCACGATCGCCAGCGCCGCGCCGATCGTGCAGTTCGCGGTCTCGTAGTCCAGTGCCCAGCTGCTCATGCCTGCCGATGCTAGGTCTAGTTGACAGACTTAGCAAGCTCTTGCCATGCTGGGTCCATGTTCCGAATCCAGGATCGAGGGTCAGTGACCTTTCGCCAGGCCAAGCCGGCTGACTGCGCCGTGATCAGGGAGTTCGTCTGCGGCCTCACCCAGAAAAGCCAGTACCAGCGGTTCTTCGCCGCGGTCGCGCCGCCGAGCCGCGGGCTGCTCGCCGCGCTCTGTGGCGGCGACGCGCGCTCGGACATCTTCCTCGCCCTCGACCAGGCAGGCGAGGTCATCGGGCACGGCATGGCGGCCGACCGGATCGCCGCCGACGGCACCCTGGTCAGCCACCTTGGCCTGGTGATCACCGACAGCTGGCAGCTGAACGGGGTCGGCACCGCGCTGATGGACCTGCTCATCCGCCGGGCCGCCGGCCGCGGCGTAGCGGCCGTGGTGATGGACGTGCTGCCGGACAACCAGCGGATGCTCGGCATGATCGCGCGCCGGTGGCCGCGGGCCCGGCGCGAGTACACGCCGGACTCGGTACTGATCACCGCGAGGATCGATGCCGGGAACCTGGCCAGCCCGGTAGCCAGGGCCGCGCTCGGCGGCCCCCGGCGCCCGGCCGGGCTGCGCAAGGAGCCTGCTCATGCAGCCTGAGCCGAGCCGGGTCCGCAGCTACAAGTGGGCAGACCCGGCCGCATCGGCCGCCGCCGCCCGTGAGCTGGCAGGCCTGGAGTTCCTCACCGAGATCGCGGCCGGCCGGCTGCCGCCCCCGCCGGTCGCCGCCACCATGGACTTCACCATCACCAGCGTGCAGCCGGGCCTGGTGCTGTTCGAGCTGACGCCAGCGGAGTTCCACTACAACCCGATCGGCTCGGTGCACGGCGGCGTCGCAGCCACGTTGTGCGACTCGGCGTGCGGCTGCGCGGTGCAGAGCATGCTGCCGGCCGGCGCCTATTACGTGTCGCAAGACATCAGCGTGAAGTTCCTCCGCCCGGTGCTGGCGAGCACCGGCAGGCTCAGCTGCGAGGGCACTGTCGTCCACCTGGGCGCGCGGACCGCGCTCGCGCAGGCCAGGCTGACCGGCGAGGACGGCAAGCTGCGCGCGCACGCCACCAGCAGCTGCCTGATCTTCCGGCCGTAGCTCGCGGCCGGTCAGCCTGCGTAGAGTGCGTCGATCACGTCGGCGTACTTGGCGTGCACCACCCGCCGCTTCAGCTTCAGGGTCGGCGTCAGCTCCTCGCTCTCCGCCGTCCACTCCACCGGCAGCAGCCGCCAGGACTTCACCTGCTGCACTCTGGCCAGCTTCTCGTTGGCCGTGGCGACCGCCTGGCCGGCCGCGGCCAGCACGTCAGGGTGCTCGGCCAGCTCGGCCAGCGACCCGGCCTCGATGCCGCGGGCGCGCGCCCAGGCCGGCGCCACCTCGCCGTCCAGCGTCAGCACCGCCACCACGTACGGCCTGCGGTCGCCGTACGCCAGCGCCTGCCCGATCAGCGGGTGTGCCACCAGCAGGTTCTCGATGGCGGCCGGCGAGATGTTCTCGCCGCCGGAGGTGATGATCAGTTCCTTCTTCCGGTCCAGCACGGAAACGAAGCCATCTGGGTCGATCGAGCCGATGTCGCCGGTGTGCAGCCACCCGTCGGCATCGATCAGGTCGGCGGTCTGCTCGGGCAGGTTCAGGTAACCGGGCGAGTTCAGCGGGCCGCGGGCCAGGATCTCGCCGTCCTCGGCGATCTTGACCTCCATGCCGGGCACCGGCCTGCCCACGGTGCCGAGCCTGAACTCGTCCAGCGTGTTCGTGGTGAACGCGCCAGTGGTCTCGCTCATCCCGTACACGTCGAGCATCTTCATGCCGAGCCCGGCGAAGAACCGGCCGACCTCGGGCGGCAGCGGCGCGGCGGCACTGACCACCACCTCGGCCTCGCCGAGGCCGAGCAGTGACCTGATCGGCCTGAGCACCTGCTCGTCCGCGGCGGCGAACTCGGCGGCCAGCTCGTCAGGGGTGCTGCTGCCGAACTCGCAGCTGCGCACGTACCGCAGGCCGGTGTCCATGGCCGCGGCCACCGCCGCCCGCTTGGCCTCGTCCTGCTCGCCGGCCAGCAGTGCCTGGATGCCGGCCTGGATCTTCTCCCAGACCCGCGGCACGCCGAAGAACGCGGTCGGCTTCACCTCGCCGACGGTGCCGATCAGCTCGCTGGTGTTGTGGCAGAAGTAGGTGTGCCCCGCGTTGCAGATCGCCAGGTACAGGGTGAACATCCGCTCCGCGATGTGCGCGAGTGGCAGGTAGGAAACCCATCGCGTGTGCGGCCGCGCGTTCCCCGACGTGGTAGCGGTCGCGACCTCGTACAGCACGCTCGCGTGCGTGATGATCACGCCCTTGGGGTTCCCTGTGGTGCCGGAGGTGTACAGCAGCGTGACCGGATCGTCCGGCTCGATCGCCGCGACCCGGCGGTCCACAGGGCCGCTGTCCTTGGTCAGCCGCTGCGCCCCGAGCGCGCCGAAGTCCTGCCAGCTCATGAACGGCACTTCGGCCGGGCAGGCGGCGGCGTCCCTGACGATCACCTTGCGCAGCGCGGGCAGCTCGGACAGCACCGGCTGCCAGCGTGCCAGCTCGCTCGCTCCGTCGATGACCGCGATCTTCGCGTCGCAGTTCGCCGCCATGTAGGCGATCTGGTCGGCGGCCAGCGTGGCGTAGAAGGTGACCGGCGTGCCGCCGGCGTGCAGCACGCCGTAGTCGGCGAGCACGTGCTCGAGCCGGTTCGGCAGCATCAGCGCGACCCGGTCCCCCGGCCGCAGGCCAAGCTCGATGAAGCCGGCCGCGAGCTGGCGGGCCTGGTCAAGCGTCTGCTGCCAGGTGATCGTCTGCCACGGACCGCCGCCGTCCCGGTCGGAATAGGCAGGCAGCTCGCCGAACTGCGCGGCCGTGCCGGCCAGCGCGTCGCACAGCGTCTGGCCGGCCCACAGCTGCTGCAACGCCGCGCGCTGATCGAGGATCTCGCTGGTCACCTGTACCTCCGCCTGGCCGTTTCCCACCGGGAAGCCTGTTGTACTCGCCGGTAGTAGGCATGCCACCATGTCCAGATCCGCGCCGCAAGCCCCGCCTGTCTACAGTTCGGGTATGACTGCAGACACTGCCGTCCGGCTGACCCAGTACGCGCGCGGCGGTGGCTGCGCGTGCAAGATCCCGCCGGGCGAGCTTGAGCAGGCGGTAGCCAGGCTGATCCCGGACCGCCCCGACCCCGACCTGCTGATCGGGGTGGAGTACGGCGATGACGCCGCGGTGGTCAGGATCAGCGACGGCCGTGCCGTGGTGGCGACCGCTGACTTCTTTACCCCGGTCGTTGACGACCCGGAGACCTTCGGCCGGATCGCGGCCGCGAACGCGCTGTCCGACGTCTACGCCGTCGGCGGCGAGCCGCTGGTCGCGCTCAACCTGCTCGGCTGGCCCAGGGAGAAGCTGAGCGCGGATCTCGCCGCCGAGGTGCTGCGCGGCGGGCTGTCGGTGGCCGCCGAGGCCGGCTGCCACGTGGCCGGCGGGCACAGCATCGACGATCCTGAACCCAAGTACGGCATGGCCGTCACCGGGCTCGCCGACCCGGCCAGCCTGCTGCGCATCGAGGCAGGCCGGCCAGGGCTGCCGCTCTCGCTCACGAAGCCGATCGGCAGCGGCGTGCTGAACGCCAGGCACAAGGCGACCGGCGAGGTGTTCCCCGCCGCGGTCGAGGTGATGACCACGCTGAATGCCGAGGCCAGCAGGCAGGCGCTGGCTGCCGGTATCGGCTGCGCCACCGACGTCACCGGGTTCGGCCTGCTCGGCCACCTGTTCAAGCTGGCCAGGGCGAGCGGCGTGACCGCGATCGTGGACCACCAGGCGGTGCCGCTGATCGACGGCGCGCGCGCCGCGCTGGCCGCCGGCTATGTGCCAGGCGGCAGCCGGCGCAACCTGGACTGGGTCGCGCCGCACGCCGACTTCAGCGGCATCAGCGAGGACGATCTGATCCTGCTCGCCGACGCGCAGACCTCGGGCGGCCTGCTGCTGGCCGGCGAGATACCCGGCGCGCCGGTCATCGGCGAGCTGGTCCCGCGCCGCGAGGCGACGCTCGTCGTCCGCTAGCCACGGCCGCCCGCCCTGAGCTCTGGCCGGCTTGACACTCGCACTATCAAAGTGATATCACTTTGATAGTGGCCGCCAACGAAGCCGGCCGCAGCGCACAGGAGGCATCCGATGGACACGCTGACCGACAACCACACCGCCAGGCAGTCCGCCCTGCACAAGTTCCTGTACCGGCGCCGCGACCCGGCCTGGATGCGGGCCCGCATCGGCTTCAACATCTTCCGGGCCGTCCTCGGCGTGGTGATACTCGCCGCCGTCCCGTTCGTCGGCTCGATTGCCCTGCTCGGCGCGCTCCCGCTGGCCTGGGCTGCGGTGAGTTCCTGCTGGATCTACCACGTGCAGCACAGCGGCCAGGCGGTGGCCGACCGCGGCTGACCGCCGCCGCGGTCAACCGACGCTGCGGCTGACCCGGCCGGCCCGCACTGGCCCTGGCCGTCATCCCGGCAGTCGCCGGAGGCAGCCAGGGCTACGGTCGCCGGGCCGCCGCGCCGGCCGAGTCCAGCAGTTCCCGCAGGTCCGCCATGTACCTGTCGAGGGCCTGACGCCCCTGCTGGCTGAGGCTGACCGATGTCCTGCCGGTGACGCCACCGCCCGACCTGGCGGTCGTGACGTAGCCCGCTTCCTCGAGCTTGCGCAGGTGACTGATCAGGTTGCCTGGCGTCAGCCCGAGTACCTCCTGCAACCTGGTGAAGGACAGGTCATCCCCGGCCGGCAGGGCGGCCAGCGTCACCATGACGCGCAGCCGCACCTGCCCGTGGATGACCGGGTCAAGCCCGTGCTCAGCCGGCATGCCGGCCGATCCTCGCCTCGGCGGCGGCGATCAGCAAGAACGCGCCGCCACCCGCCAGCGCGCAGGTCGCCAGCATGGCCGCTGGTGCCAGCCAGGCACAGCTGACGGCGACCAGCACCAGCCATCCGCCAAGGGCCAGCGCCGGCCGGTTCGCGCCAAGCACGGCGGCAACCAGGTACACCAGCCCGGCAAGCAGCAGCGGTCCGGCGAAATCGACGAACGCGAGCGTGCGCACGCTGACCGAGCCGCTGATCGCGGTCTGCACGACCAGCAGGATCAGGTAACCGGTCGCCCAGGTCACCAGAATGGTGGTCCGCCGTCGCGCCGACCGTCCGCCAACGCCCGCCACCGCGCGATGCGCCACGATCAACACGGCCGCCACGGCGAACGCCGCCAACACGAAGACCGCCGCGATCGACACGCCGGACGGCGACCGGTACGGGTGCTGGCCGCGCACGGACAGCCACATCGCCCCGTAACCAAGCAGCCACACCAGGCCCCACGCCGTGTAGACGGCGGGTGCGCTGATGACGAACTCATGCCGAGCGCGGATCCTGGCGTCCTGCATGACCGCCGCCGCTTCCCGCACGCTCATGTCCTGGTCCTCCACCATGTCGGCCTCCAGCCGGAGCGAAGCGTTAAAACTTTGCATTGCAAAGCTAGCTTGCTTTGCAATGCAAAGTCAAGCGGGCACCGGGCTGGCGGCTCGCCGCCGGGGACGCGGGCTGACGCCACTAGTTCCGGATCAGCGCCCGGGCGGCCGCGGTCGCCACCGTGGTGACCAGCAGCCAGCCGGACCCGATCAGCAGGTAGGACAGCCACTGCTCAGCGCCGGTCGGGTTGAACGCGCTCTTCTCGCCCAGGCTGACCACCGGCAGCATCAGGTCGAGCGTGTAGATGAACGGGATGAACGGCGGATGGCTCGCCTGGTACGGGTGCGGGTGGTGCAGCGAGAACACCACGGTGCCGGTGGCCAGCAGCACCGCCAGCCAGACCAGCGCGCGCCACGGCTGGTAGCCGTAGCCGACCGTCGCGTCCTGCACCCCGCCCCACGCCCTGACCAGCCAGGTCATCGACCGGCGTTCGAGCCGCTCGCGCGCGTACTGCACGGCACGCGCCTGGCTTGCCTGGCCGGCCGCGGTGTAGTGCGCGGCAAGCTGCTCGTACGGCTGCGCCTGATAGCCACCCGGATCGCGGGCCAGCCAGCGCAGCCGGTCCCTGGCCGGCAGCCGCGGCTCAAGGGAGCTGTAGGTCATCCCGTCCAGCCGCAGGTCGGCCGGCCAGTGCTGCGGGTCGTCACGCAGCAGCTCGAGCCGCGCATGGCTGAGCTCGACGGCGCCCTCGATGGCACCGGCCGGCTGCAGCACCAGCTCGCTGGCCTGCAGGCCAGGCGCGTCGAAGGCGCTGCCGCCCGGATTGCTGAGCGTCACCCGGCGCAGGCTGAGCTGGCCGCCGAACCTCGCCCCGGCCAGCCGGAGCCTGCCCTGCACGGTCATGCCGTCGCAGAACATGTCCGAGGCCACCTGCGACCCAGACAGCCGCAGCGCGGTGCCGCCCGGCGCCCGCAGGCTGGCCCCGAGCAGCAGCACCCGGCGGCCCACGGTGATCGTGCGCATGCTGACCTCGCCGCTGGCACGCAGGCCGATCAGCATCAGCTCGGCCTCCATGGAGGCGCTGTCCGCGATCAGCGCGGCGCCACCGTGGTCGCCGGTCAGCTCGGCGGCACGCATGCTCAGGCTCGCGGCAAGCCGGGTGCCGACCATGCTGACCAGGCCGGTGCAGGTCATCCGGTCCGCATCGACGTTGCCGATGCCGGCCCGGTCGAGATTCAGCGCGAAGCCGCCGGGGTTGCTGAGCGTGGCGCCGGCCAGCGTGAGGTTGGCGCCGAGCCGGGCGCCGGGGAGCTGGACCTCGCCCTCGGCGCGGAAGCTCTCGGTCAGGAACACCCCGCCCTGCACGGTCAGCCCGCCGGCGCTCATCGCGACACCGCCGGGATTCCGCAGCACCGCCGAATTGAGTGTCAGGTTGGCCGCGATGCGGCAGTTGTGCATCCGCAGCTGGCCGTCCAGGGTCACCGCGGCGGCATCCAGCTTGCCGATCTCGGCGTGCGAGACCGTCAGCGCCCGCCCGCCAGGGCAGCTGATGCTTGCCTGATTGAACGAAGCCGTTCCGGTAACGCTGACGCTCTCCAGCGTCACCGCCCCGCGCACCTGCAGCCCGGTGCATTCAAGGCTGCCCTCGACGGACATCCCGACGCCGCTCACCGCCTGGACGTCCCCGGCGGCAGGCGTGCTGGCAGCCGCCGCCGGCGCCAGTACCCGGGTCCCGATCAGGCTCACGTGCCCGGTGATCCTGGCCTGCTCGATGCGCAGCACGCCGGCCAGCTTCGACTGGGACAGGTTCAGGATCCCCTCGAGCCGCATCCGCGTGCCGTTGAACGCCGGCAGGTAACACGACACCATCCGCACCGTCTTGGTGGCCGCCTCGACCATCCGGATGACGGTGTCGAAATGGCAGTACTCGCACACCAGCGGATAGCTGACGGTCGCGCCCATCAGGTCGAGCCGGCCGGTGATCTTCGCACCGCGCAGCCTGATCGCCGGCGCATAGCCGGGCTCGGCGGCGAACGCGCCGAGTAACAGCGCCCTGATCACCTCGGCGCGGACCTGGCGGTGCGGCCCGATGGCCGACCCGTCCTCGGGAACCAGGCTGCCAGGCCGCTGGCCGGCCGGACTCAGACCGCTCAGCACGCCGCGGGCAGCAACCGGCGCGTCCCGCAGGTCCACCCAGCTGCCTCGCGGGAACGCCGCGCAGACCAGCCGCTCCGCGGCCGACAGGTCAGCCGGAATCGCGGTATCGAGACGATCTGGTTCCATAAAAGTAGTTTCTCGCGGAGCTATGCCGAGTCCGGCCTTTGCTGCGCGATGACGTACTTCGGGTCTTTCGCCGAGACGACGCCTGCCCGGTGCACCGCGACCTTCGCCGCGATGCCGCCGCCGACCAGCAGCGCAGCCGACACCCCGGCCGCCACCCGGCTGCGCCTGGCGAACAGGGCAGCGCCAGCGCCGCCGAGCGTCAGCCCACGCGCCAGCTGCAGCAGGCGGCCAGGCTCGCCGGTCCGGTACGGCTCGCTGACCAGGTCGGACCTGTGCTCGAGCGCGAAACCGGCAGCACTCTCGATGGCCGCGCCGACCAGCGCGAGCCGCCTGGCAGGCTCGAAGTCCGACCGGTCAGGATGCACCGCGCCGGCCGCCAGCCCGGCGGCGGCCGCCGCGGTCAGCGCGCCACCGGCGAACAGCAGCGGCAGTTCGCGGTAGGCCTCGTGCCAGGCAGGCACCGCGGTGTTGGCCAGCAGCACCCCCGGGTAGCTGGCGAGCAGCGGGCCGGTCACCGCCGACCCGGCGCCGGCCGCCGAGCCGAGCAGCGGCAGCAGCCCGGTCAGGTCGCTGGCGCAGGCTGCCGTGCAC
>JASHQL010000474.1 GCA_030039155.1 Streptosporangiaceae bacterium
TCCGGCACCGGCCGGCCGGTCACCGGGTCGATGGCCTCGACCAGGAAATGATCCTCGTTCACGTGCAGCCCGTCGGCGGCGACGACGCACTCGGACGCGACGCCGGGACCGATCACCTCGGACAGCCCGTAGATGTCAAGCGCCCGCAGCCCGAGCAGGTCCTGCAGCCTGACCCGCAGCGCCTCGGTCCACGGCTCCGCGCCGAAGATGCCGGCCCGCAGCGCGAGCCCGTCGCCCGGCTCAAGCCCGGCCTCGGCCAGTGCCTGGCCAAGCCTGATCGCGTAGGAGGGCGTGCAGGTGAGGATGTCCGGCCTGAGGTCCCTGATCAACGTGACCTGTCGCGGAGTCATCCCTCCGGATACGGGAACGACAGTGGCGCCCAGCTCGGTCGCACCTTGATGGATCCCCACGCCCCCGGTGAACAGCCCGTACCCGTAGGCGTTGTGCACGATGCTGCCCCGGCCCGCGCCGGCCGCGGCCAGCGCACGCGCGCACACCCTGGCCCACAGCTTCAGGTCGCCCCTGGTATAGCCGACCAGGGTCGGCCGGCCGCCGGTGCCGCTCGACCCGTGCACCGCGACCACGTCCTCGCGCGGCACCGCGAGCATGCCGAACGGGTAGTTCGCCCAAAGGTCAGCCTTCGTGGTAGTGGGCAGCCCGGCCAGGCCGTCGAGCGTGACGTCGGCCCCCGCCTTGACGCCGGCCTCGCGCAGCCGCGACGCCTGCAGCCCGTCGGCGGCGAGCAACCTGTCGATCATCGCGCGCAGCCGGTCCTGCTGCAGGCCGGCCAGCTCGCCAGCCGGCATGGCCTCGGCCGCTGGCTCGAACATGGCCGGAGTTTCGGTCGCGGTCATCTGGCCCAACCTCTCAGCTCACACGCTTACGATGACAGGTATGACCACTGTGCCCGATCGCTCGCGGGTTCGCCTGCCTGGCATCAGCTCCCGTGCTTACGAGCACCCCGCCGACCGGTCAGCGCTCGTCGCGCTGCGGAAGCTGACCGGCTTCGACACCATCCTGAAGAACCTGGCGGGCCTGTTTAACGACCGGGCACTGCGGCTGATGTTCCTGTCCAGCGCGGTCCGGGCGTCGCCCGAGCAGTTCCCTGACCTGTACAACATGATGCTGGACGGCTGCTACATCCTGGACCTGGAGACGGTGCCAGAGCTGTTCATCAGCCAGGACCCCACGGTGAACGCGATGGCGCTTGGCCAGAGCAAGCCGTTCATCGTGCTGTACAGCGGCCTGGTCGACCTGATGGACCCTGAGGAGATCCGCTGGGTCATCGGTCACGAGCTCGGGCACGTGCTGTCCGGCCATTCGACGTACCGGACCATGCTGTACTACCTGATCATCCTGGCGAACCGGCTGGCGCTCGTGCCGTTCGCCTGGATCGGGCTCAGGGCGGTGATCTGGGGCCTGGAGGAGTGGTACCGCAAGTCCGAGCTGTCCTGCGACCGGGCCGGCCTGCTGGCCGCCCAGGACGTGGAGGCGGCTCGCCGCGCGCTGATGAAGATGGCCGGCGGCAAGAGCCTGTCCCAGCTCAGCTCGGACGAGTTCCACAAGCAGGCACGCGAGTACGACGCGGTGCCTGACGTGCGGGAGAGCCTGCTCAAGCTGCTGCAGCTGCAGGGCACCACGCACCCGTTCGCGGTGATCAGGTTCGCCGAGCTCGACCGCTGGGCATCGGAGGGCGACTACCGCGACATCCTGGCCGGCCACTACCCGCGGCGCGAGGACGACCGCGAGGCCTCGGTCGGCGAGGAGGCAAAGAACGCCGCCAAGTCCTACCAGGACTCCTGGAACCGCAGCGCCGACCCGCTGGTCGGCGCGGTGCGCGGCGTCGCCAACAGCGCCGTCGACGCGGGCAGCAGGCTGTTCAACCGGTTCAGCGGCGGTACCCGCTCCGACGACACCGACGACACCGACGACGACGAGTAGCCGGTCGCGCGGCTCCCCGGCGAGCCCGGCTAGCCGGGGAGCTGCCGCTGCAGGGTGCGGACCTGCTTGATCACCTCGCGGTAGCTGCCGCGCACGTCGTGCGGCACCCGCCAGACGTCCACCGTGCCGACGCCGAACGCGCGGATCTTGATCACCGGCGCGTCCGGGCTGTCCGCCTCCCTGCCCCAGTCCCTGCGGTGGCCAAGCAGCACCAGCCCGCCGAAGTCCACGTCCACCCCCTCTGGCAGGTAGACGTCGGTGTTGCCGAACCCGGTCAGCAGCGTGATCGACGCCTTCGGCCGGTCCATGGTGGCCTGGCGCAGGTCCAGGTCGAGATCGCCGAGTGCGCTCACCGCGAGCGCGCGGCGGCCGAGCCTGAGCCGCCCGCGCTTCACCACCCGGCTCAGGATCGCCCCGGTCAGCCTGGTCCTGCTCCGGCTGGCCCTGGCCGGGACGGCCGGAGCCGCCGGCAGATCCCGGTGCACCGCCGCCAGCTCCGATCCGAGTCTCGCCCGCAGCGCGGCGTCCACCCGCTCGGTGAACTCATCCAGGGTCAGCCGGCCGGCCAGCAAGTGCTCGCGCAGCGACGCCACCACCCGATCCCGGTCCTCGTCTCCGACCCGGAGGGACGCGCCGTCCATACCGCTCAGCCTATGGCCAACCGGGCGGCTGGCCTGGAGTTCCGCCGGGCGGCCGGCGGGCAGATCTTGGTCCCTGGCATGGTAGGTACCGACAAGGGAGGCCAGATGGACGTCGAGGAAGCCCGCAAGCGGCTGGTTGCCGAGCGCTCCGAGGTATCGGCACTGCTCAGCGACACCGAATCGGCCGGGCAGCAGGACCGCGAGGCAGAAGACGACACCGGCGACTGGGCCGACTCGGCGCAGCCGCTGACCGCGCAGGGCGAAGATGACGCGATCGCGGAGAGCCTGACCAACCGGCTCGCCGCCATCGACCGCGCGCTGCAGCGGATCGACGCCGGCACCTACGGGCTGTCGGTGCGCAGCGGCCAGCCGATCCCCGGCGCCAGGCTGGAGGCCGATCCAGCGGCCGAGCTCACCGTCGAGGAA
Source organism: Streptosporangiaceae bacterium (assembly GCA_030039155.1). Classification (GTDB taxonomy): domain Bacteria; phylum Actinomycetota; class Actinomycetes; order Streptosporangiales; family Streptosporangiaceae; genus JOPF074. The sequence continues at coordinate 3,009 of JASHQL010000474.1, forward strand.
GCCTCGGCCGGCAGCTAGTTACAACCCCAGGTGAACGCGTAGTGCCTGGTCCAGTTCGGTCATGAGTACCTGGAACGGGTAGGCCCGCGCGACGTTCGACGCGGACCGGGTCGAAGCTGACCGGCACAATGTCGCCGCGGCGCACCTAGTGCCCCCGGGCTACCGTCGATTGCTGGTGACCTGCCGCGCATCGGTGAGGCCGGCCAGCACGCCGGGCAGCTGGCCCTCGTGCACCACGCCGACTCGCTGGGTTGCCCTGGTCAGCGCCACGTACAGGTCGTTGAGCCCGCGCGGCGACTCGGCCAGCAGCC
>JASHQL010000475.1 GCA_030039155.1 Streptosporangiaceae bacterium
GCCGGCCGGCTCGTCGCGGTCAGCGTGGTCGCCGCCGACGGTGCCCCGCTCGTCCCCTGCGGGCGCTGCCGCCAGCTGCTGCTCGAGGCGGGCGGACCCGGGTTGCTGCTCGATGTCGACCCGGCGCCGCGGCCGCTGGGCGAGCTGCTGCCGGCCGCGTTCACCGCGGCTGAGCTGGCCGACCGGCGGGCCGCCGATGCCTGACGCGGTCGACCTGATCAGGGCGAAGCGCGACGGCGGCACGCTGGCCGAGGACGACATCCGCTGGCTGATTGCCGCCTACACCGCGGGCGAGGTGGCCGACGAGCAGATGTCCGCGCTGCTGATGGCGGTGTTCTTCACCGGCATGGACAGCGCTGAGCTGGCCGTGTGGACCGACGCGATGATCAGCTCGGGGGAGCGGCTCGACCTGTCCGGGCTCGCGGCGCCGACGGCCGACAAGCACTCGACCGGCGGGGTCGGCGACAAGGTATCGCTGATCCTGGCCCCGCTGGTGGCCAGCTTCGGGGTGGCCGTGCCGCAGCTATCGGGCCGCGGCCTCGGTCACACCGGCGGCACGCTGGACAAGCTGGAGTCGGTCCCCGGCTGGCGCGCGGCCTTGTCCAACGACGAGATCCTGGCGGTGCTGGCCGAGGTGGGGTGCGTGATCTGCGCGGCCGGCCCCGATCTCGTGCCTGCCGACCGCAGGCTGTACGCGCTGCGTGACGTGACCGGGACGGTCGAGTCGATCCCGCTGATCGCCAGCTCGATCATGTCTAAGAAGATCGCCGAGGGTACCGCCGCGCTGGTGCTGGACGTCAAGGTCGGCAGCGGCGCGTTCATGCCTGACCGGACATCGGCCTGGCAGCTCGCACAGACCATGGTCAGGCTCGGCCAGGCGCACGGAGTGCGCACGAGCGCGCTGCTGACCAGGATGGACACGCCGCTCGGGCGTGCGGTGGGCAACGCGGTCGAGGTGGCCGAGTCGGTCGCCACGCTGCGCGGCGAAGGGCCAGCCGACCTGGTCGCGGTGACGCTGGCGCTGGCGGCGGAGATGCTCAGGCTGGCCGGGATCGACGCCGACCCGGCGGCCGCACTCGCCGACGGCCGGGCGCTCGACCGGTACCGGGCGATGATCGCCGCGCAGGGCGGCGACCCGGACGCCGAGCTGCCGGTTGCCCGGCATGCCGAGCTGGTCACCGCGCCGTCGGCCGGCTGGCTGCGCGCGCTGGACGCGCGCGCGGTGGGGATAGCGGCCTGGCGGCTTGGCGCCGGCCGGGCCAGGAAGGAAGATCCGGTGTCCGCGGCCGCCGGCGTGATCTGCCTGGCCAAGCCGGGTGACCAGGTCGAGGCCGGCCAGCCATTGCTCGAGCTGCGCGGCGACGATCAGGGCAGGTTCGGCCGGGCCAGGCAGGCACTCACCGATGCCATCGAGATAGGGAACGAGCCGCCGCCGCCGGCTGAGCCGGTCATCGACCGGATCGCCGGGTAACGTTCGAACGTGGGGATTGAGTCACTGGAGCGGCAGCCGGCCAGCCGCCGGGAGTTCGATGTGTCCGAGGTGGCCACCTCCGATGCCGGGCTCCGGCAGGTGCTGCACGGGCTGCCAGGTGTCGACCAGGTCGGCGTCGGCGAGCGCGCCGCGGCGCTGGCCACCCGCTCGATCAAGAAGGACGCCAAGCTGACCGCGCTTGACCTGGCGATCGCGATGGTGGACCTGACCACGCTCGAGGGAGCCGACACCCCTGGCAAGGTCCGCGCGATGTGCGCCAAGGCCATGCTGCCTGATCTCGCCGACCCGCCGGTGCCGCCGGTCGCGGCGGTCTGCGTCTACCCGGACCTGGTGCCGGTCGCCAAGCAGGCGGTGGCGGGCAGCAGCGTCGCGGTCGCCTCGGTCGCGACCGCGTTCCCTTCGGGCCGCGCGTCGCTTGCGGTGAAGCTCGCCGACGTCAGGGACGCCGTGACCGCCGGAGCCGACGAGATTGACATGGTCATCGACCGTGGCGCCTTCCTGGCCGGCCGGTACGGCCAGGTCTACTCGGAGATCACCGCGGTGCGCGAGGCGTGCGGGCCCGCGCACCTCAAGGTGATCCTGGAGACCGCTGAGCTGGCCACGCTGGACAACGTGGCCCGCGCCTCCTGGCTGGCGATGATGGCCGGCGCCGACTTCATCAAGACCTCGACAGGCAAGGTAACGCCTGCCGCCACGCCCGCGGTGGCCCTGGTCATGCTGGCAGCGGTGCGTGACTTCGAGCAGACAGCGGGTCGGCGGGTCGGCGTCAAGGTGGCCGGCGGCATCCGCACCGCCAAGGACGCGATCAGGTACCTGGTGCTGGTCAACGAGATCGCCGGGCCAGCCTGGCTGACCCCGCGGTTGTTCAGGATCGGCGCTTCCACGCTGCTCAACGACCTGCTCATGCAGCGCAGCAAGCAGCGCACCGGCCGCTACGCCAGCCCCGACTACTTCACCATCGACTGAAGGTCCGCGCAGGCTTCGGCACCTGTCCTTGGTCGATCGAGGTACCTGGTGCTGGTCAGCGAGACGCCGGGCCAGCCGTCCACGCTCCGCAACGACTTGCTCATGCCAGCGCAGCAGCAGCTGCCAGTTCGGCGGACACGATGCCGGCCACTCGCTGGCCGCCTTCGGTGATGTATACGAACTGGCCGCTGGCAGCCTCGCGGGCAGGCTCGGCTACGGCGGGGGTACTCTCGACTGCCAGTCCGCTCACGGCTCGGGCCTCCCAGGTTGCAAGTTGTCAACCTGCCCTGAGTGTAAGACGACGCCAAGCGACGCCCCTGGCGGAGGAGGCTACCAAGCGCTGAGCACGATCAGTCCTGTAAACGGCTGCGTGCCACAATGAGGGCCTTGGTGCGGTGGCGGCCGAAGGAATGGTGCCGATGGGGTCAGGCAAGCCGAAGTCTGGCGGTGACCTGGCGGCGACTTCCGGCCCGCTCGCCGCGCCAGATGCCGGGCTGATCTGGGAGTACGCGCCAGCGCCCGAGTCGCGCGACATCGTCAGCATCGCCCCCGAGTACGGGCTGTTCATCGACGGCGAGTTCAGGCCGGCCGAGTCAGGGCGCACGTTCGCCACTCTCAACCCGGCCACCGAGGAGTCGCTGTCCCAGGTAGCCGAGGCCGGGCCGGCCGACGTGGACCGCGCGGTCACCGCGGCACGCAGCGCGTACGAGCGGGCATGGAGCGTGCTGCCCGGCAGCGAGCGCGCCAAGTACCTGTTCCGGATCGCCCGGTTGCTGCAGGAGCGGTCCCGCGAGTTCGCCGTGCTGGAGAGCCTGGACAACGGCAAGCCGATCCGCGAGTCACGCGACGTCGATATCCCGCTGGCCGCCGCGCACTTCTTTTACTACGCGGGCTGGGCGGACAAGCTGGAGCACGCGGGCTACGGCGCCGACCCCAGGCCGGTCGGCGTGGCCGGCCAGGTGATCCCGTGGAACTTCCCGCTGCTGATGGCCGCGTGGAAGCTGGCGCCGGCCCTGGCCGCTGGCAACACCTGCGTGCTCAAGCCGGCCGAGACCACGCCGCTCACCGCGCTGCTGCTGGCCGAGGTGTGCCAGCAGGCCGGGCTGCCGCCTGGCGTGGTCAACGTGCTGACCGGGGCCGGGGAGACCGGAGCCGCGCTGGTCAGCCACCCGGGCATCGACAAGATCGCGTTCACCGGCTCCACCGAGGTGGGCAAGCAGATCGCGCAGGCGACCGCGGGCACCGGCAAGAAGCTGACCCTCGAGCTTGGCGGCAAGGCGGCGAACGTGGTGTTCGACGATGCGCCGGTGGAACAGGCTATCGAGGGCATCGTGAACGGCATCTTCTTCAACCAGGGGCACGTCTGCTGTGCGGGCTCCCGGCTGCTCGTGCAGGAGTCGGTCGCCGATGTCGTGGTGGACAGGCTGCAGCGCAGGCTCGGCACGCTGCGGCTCGGCGATCCGCTGGACAAGAACACCGACATCGGCGCGATCAACTCGCGGCAGCAGCTTGACAAGATCACTGAGCTGTCGGCGGCCGGCGACGCCGAGGGCGCGCACCGCTGGACTGCCCCGTGCCAGCTGCCGGCCAGCGGCTTCTGGTTCCCGCCGACGCTGTTCACCGGCGTCAGCCAGTCGCACCGGATAGCCCGTGAGGAAATCTTCGGGCCGGTGCTGTCGGTGCTCACGTTCCGTACGCCGGAGGAGGCGGTCGCCAAGGCGAACAACACCCCGTACGGGCTGTCGGCCGGGGTCTGGACCGACAAGGGCAGCCGGATCCTGTGGATGGCGCAGCGGATGCGGGCCGGCGTGGTCTGGGCCAATACCTACAACCGCTTCGACCCGGCCAGCCCGTTCGGCGGCTACCAGGAGTCCGGTTACGGGCGGGAGGGCGGCAGGCACGGCCTGGCCGCGTACCTCGATGTCTGACCGTGCCCCGGCCAAGAAGCCAGCCCGCGGGCAGGTCCAGCCGGGCCGCGCCGCCACGGCGGCGGCTGCCGGCGCCAGGCTCGGCGTGCGCAAGACCTACAAGCTGTTCATCGGCGGCGCCTTCCCGCGGTCGGAATCAGGCCGCTCGTACCCGGTCCGCGACCGCGACGGCGAGCTGCTCGCGCACGCGGCAAGGGCGTCACGCAAGGACCTGCGCGACGCGGTCAAGGCAGCACGCGGCGCGTTTCCCGGCTGGGCCGGCGCGACCGCCTACAACCGCGGCCAGGTGCTTTACCGCGTCGCCGAGCTGATGGAAGGCCGCGCCGCTCAGTTCGCCGCCGAGGTAGCGCAGGCAGAGGGCCTGTCGGCTGGCAAGGCCGAGTCGGCGGTCGCCGCGGCCATCGACCGCTGGGTCTGGTACGCGGGCTGGAGCGACAAGGTGGCGCAGATCGCCGGCGCGGCCAACCCGGTGGCCGGTCCCTATTTCAACTTCAGCGTGCCAGAGCCGACCGGCGTGGTGGCGACGATCGCGCCGCAGCAGTCCAGCCTGCTCGGCCTGGTCAGCGTGCTCGCGCCGGTAATCGTCACCGGCAACACCGCGGTGGTGATCGCCAGCGAGCCGCGGCCGCTGCCCGCGGTGGTGCTGTCGGAGGTGCTGGCTACCTCCGACGTGCCGCCCGGCGTGGTGAACCTGCTGACCGGCTACACCGGCGAGCTTGCCCCGGTCGCCGCCGACCACATGGACGTCAACGCGATCGACCTCACCGGCACCGGGCCGGCCGACCGGGCCGCGCTCGAGCGCGCCGCCGCGGCGAACCTCAAGCGCGTCTACCACGACGGCGAGCGGTGGGCCGATCCGCCCGGCACCCGGCGGCTGCTGGCCACGCTCGAGATCAAGACCGTCTGGCATCCGGCCGGGATCTGACCAGCGAGCCGGCGGCTTCGGCCAGCGCCAGCAGCGCGGCCGGGAAGATCTCGGCGGGCGGCGTGACCAGGCCGGCCCCCACCTGGCCGGTGCCGGCCACCCGGCCGGCCATCCCGGTGTTGATCTGCGGCAAGATGCCGGTCCGCAGCACCAGGGCCACGTCGATGCCAGCCGGCAGCCCGCGGAAGTCAAGCGCGGGCACCTGCAGCAGCGGATGCTCGGCCAGCGTGATCTCGTACATCCGCCTGGTGGTGGCGAGCGCGCTGGCCACGGTGCCGCCGACCAGCCTGGCGATGGCTGGCGCCGCGGCCATCGCGAAGCCGCCGAGCCCGGCGGTCTCGGTGATCGCCGAGTCGCCGATGTCGGGGTTGGCGTCCTCGGGTCCGTAGCCGCCGAGGAACAGGCCCTCCGGCGTGTTGGCTGGCGCGGTGAACCACCGGCTGCCGGTGCCGGAGACCTGCATCCCGAAGTCGGTGCCGTTCCTTGCCATCGCGACCACCATGGTGCTGCCCGGGATGTCGCGGGCCGCATCGAGCGCGATCTTGCAGGCCGGCATCGCGAGGTTGAGGAAGAAGTGGTCGTTGCCGCCGATAAAGGCGACGGCGGCCGCCACGTCGGCCGATGGCTTGCCGGACTCGATCAGCGACGGCAGCAGGTCGCGCAGCAGCATCAGCGTGCCGGTCCTGTTCCTGTTGTGCGCCTCGTCGCCCATCTGCACCATCTGCGCCAGGATCGCGGTGACGTCGACCGGCCCGTGCCGCCGCACCGCGGCCTGCAGCAGCGGGCCGAGCACCGACGCCATCCAGCGCAGCCGCTCGATCACCTCGGGCGAGTAGGCGCCGTACCGCAGCACCTTGCCGAGGCCCTCGTTGAGCGTGCAGTAGCAACGGCGGCCGGTGGCCGGGTCGGCCAGCTCGAAGACCCACATCGACGGCGACACCAGGCCGGCCATCGGGCCGACCGCATCGTGGTCGTGGCACGGTGACAGGCCGAACTCGCCGCGCTCGGCCAGGCCGGCCGCGGTCTCGGGATCGGCGGCGATGCCTTCGAACACCGCGGCGCCAAGCAGCGCGCCGCGCAGCGGGCCCGACGCGCGCTGCCAAGTGATCGGCGGCCCGGCATGCAGGAACTCGCCGGGCCGCAGGCCGAGCGCGTCCCGAGCGGGCAGCACGTCAACCAGCTGCGCCCGCGCGCCGAACATGCGCCGGACGGCCAGCTCGTTCGCCGCGGCCCGGCGCGGGTCGCGCAGCACCGTAGCCAGGTCATCGGCGGTGCCGGCCATCGGCGGTGACCAGTCGACCCTGGTGACCCGCGCCGCCTGCAGTTCGACGGCATCGGCAAGCAGGCCGACGCCTGCGCTGATGACCTGCGGCTCGCCGCGCAACAGGCCGGTCATGCCCGCACCGCCACCGCTTCGCAGGCGAACCTGGCGGCCGCCGCGTTGGACGCGAACACGTGCGCGCCGGCCGCCTGCAGGGCCCCGGCCTGCCGCAGCAGCCCCTGCGGATCCGCCGAGGCGCCGATCAGCGACACCACCACCTGCACCTGGCCGAGCTGCCGAGCTGCCGCGATCGCCGGGCCGATCTCGGCTGCCGGATCGGGGTGCGCGCCGTGCCCGAGCACCACGTCGAGCAGGATGACCGCGGTGTCCGGGTCGGCGGCCTCGGCGGCGAGCCGGTCCAGCCGCGGCGACAGGTCGATCATCGGGTGCGGGCGGCCGACGGTGAGCTCGTCGTCACCGAAGTCGATCATCGTGTGGCCGGACGCGACGACGTTGGGGTCGATGCGCCAGTCCGGCTGCAGCGGGATGTTTGACCGGATCGCGCCGAGCCATCCGGTGGCGATGACCATCGCCTCCTCGCACAGCGTGCCGCCGGAGAACAGCCCGCGCAGGTACGTACCGGCACCGCCAGAGCCGGCCGCACCCGGCCACTGCGGCCAGACCGGCACCGGCAGGTCCAGCGCGCCGAGCGCCGCCTCGGCGGCGGCGGTGAGGTCGGGCTGCCCGGCCGCGACGAACGCGAACTGCACGGGCGTGGCCAGGGTGGCCGCGTAGCCGCGCAGGCCGGCCGCCACCTGCGAGTCAGGCGGCTTGGACACCACAACGATCAGCTCGGTGCCGGCGTCCTGGTCAAGCGCGGCCAGCGCGGCGCGGGCCGACCTGCCGCCGACCGCTGCCGACAGGTCACGCCCGCCGACGCCGATCGCCGCGCTGACGCCGACGCCGGCCAGGTCAAGCAGGCAGAGCACCTGCTGGGCGCCGGTGCCGGAGGCGGCCACCAGCCCGACCGGCCCGGCTGCCAGCGTGTGCGAGAAGCCGAGCCCGATGCCGCCGATGACAGCGGTGCCGCAGTCTGGGCCCATCACGATCACGTCCCGCTGCGCGGCCAGGTCCTTCAGCCAGACCTCCTGCTCGACCGGCACGTTGTCAGAAAAGATCATGACATCGCAGCCGGCCTCGACCGCGTCGACCGCCTCGGCGAGCGCGTGCCTGCCCGGCACGGAGACCAGCACCAGCCCGCGGCCTGCCGCCCTGACGGCCGCCGCCGTAGTACGCGGCGCAGCCGCTGGCCCGTGGCCGGCCGCCGGCCGGGCCAGCAGTCCTGCCTCGACGGTCGCCAGCGCGGCGGCAAGCGCTGCGTCGTCGCGCGCCCGCAGCGCGATCAGCAGGTCGTTCGGACCGGCGCGGTCCGGCGCCGCGAGGCCGAGACCGGGCAGCAGGCCCAGATTCAGCTCGGTGGCCATCGCGATCAGCGCGGCCTGCACCCCTTCGTGCTTTCGCACCTCGGCACTGATCTGCATGAGCGTGACCGAGTCCGCGTACGCGCCGGCCCGTGCCTCGACGTGCTCCGCGGTCATGCCACCGCGTCCAGGTGGGTAGCCGATCGCTCGGCCGCCAGCAGCAGGCCGGCGCCAAGGGCGGCGCCCGAGCTGTGGCCGACCGCAAGCAGCCTGCCGACGGCTGGCTCGATCTGGCCGCGGCCCTGCAT
>JASHQL010000476.1 GCA_030039155.1 Streptosporangiaceae bacterium
ACGATCGTGCTGGTCAACCCGCTGATCTACGTGAACGAGGGGATGCGGGCCGCGTTCACCACCGCGCCGCACATGCACCTGTACGTGCTGTACCCGGTGGTGATCGGCTTCGGCGTCGTCTTCCTCTACATCGGGCTGCGCAACTTCAGGCGCCGCGTCCTGTCTTAGAAATTGACGGCAGGGAACGACAAGCCACCGGGCGGGCCAGGCCGGCCACGGCGGGTGTCGTTCCCGCCCAAAACCGGTCAGCCGAGCTCGGCGTGCACCGTGGCAGCGGCGCGCTCGCCTGACCTGATCGCGCCGTCCATGTAGCCGCACCAGACCGGCGAGGTCTCGGTGCCGGCCCAGTGGATCGGCCCGGCCGGCCTGGTGAGCGCCGGCCCGTACCTGGTCCAGACGTTCGGCCCGAACAGGGTGCCGTAGCAGCCGCCGCTCCACCGCTCGGTCTGCCAGTCGAGCTCGTAGTAGCCGTCCGGCGAGGCGGCCTTCGGCCCGAAGTACCTGACCAGCGAGTCAAGCACGGCCAGACGGCGGGTCCGCGGGTCCTGGCGGCCGAGCCGCCGCGCCTCGTCGCCCTCGACGAACGCCAGCAGCACGCCAGGCGAGCCGTCGGGCGGCGAGTTGTCGAACACCACCCGTGACCCCTCGCCGTCGCCGGTCGCCTGGCCGCACAGGCCCTCGGCGCGCCAGAACGGCTCGCTGTAGACGGCCTGGCACTTGATCACCGAGCCCATCGGCGCGCGCTGGGTGAGCTGCTCCCGGTCGGCGGGCAACGCCGGCGAGTAGCTGATCCGGCCGGCCAGCAGCGGCGGCGCGGTCACGATGATCCGCTTGCCGTCGAACTGCCCGGCGGCGGTGTCCGCGGTCACCTTGTCGCCGGTCACCGAGATCGCGCTGACCGCGGCGCCCAGCCTGACCACGTCGGTGCCGAGCCGGCCGGCCAGTTGCTCGGCGATCAGCGCGGAACCGCCGACGAACCGGTCCTGCTGCGCGCCGCCGGTGGTGTCGATCAGCCGCTGGAACGACCCGCCGGAGTGCGAGTAGAACAGCACGTGCAGCATGGACAGGTCGGCCGGCTCGGCGGCGAACACCGCCTCGGCGCCGAGCGCGAGCAGCATGCGGGCGCCGGCGCTCGCGGTGTGCTTGCGCGCCCAGGCCTGGAACGTCTGCGCGTCCCATTCCTCGGCCCTGTCGGCCGTCCACGGCGCGTCCAGCGGCACCTTCTTGGCCAGCGCCTCCAGCCTGGCCTGCGCCCTGCCGATGTCGGCGAGCACCAGCGGGTTGATCCGCGGGATGGTGCCGCCGTAGCTGCCGCGCCTGCCGTTGAAGTGCAGCACCTTCTGGCCGGTGTCGTAGGTGGGGAAGGTGGCGATGCCCAGGTCGCCGGCCAGCGCGAGCAGCCGGTCCTGGCCGGGCCCGGCCCACTGGCCGCCCATCTCGACGATCTTGCCGTCGCCGATCTGCTGGTTGACGATGCGGCCGCCGACCCGGTCCCTCGCCTCGAGCACCAGCACCGACCGGCCGGCCGCAAGCAGGTCACGGGCGGCGGTCAGGCCTGCCAGGCCTCCGCCGACTACCAGCACGTCGGCCGACTGCGTCATCGCAGCATCGTAGGCAGGATGGTGTCAGGCTGGCGGGGCGGGGGCTTGGCTAGAGTGGCGGGCGCGGCGGGCGAGTCGCAGTTGGGTCGGATGAGCCGGCCGGAGCGGCAGGAAGGCAGCGGATCATGCTCTCCCTGGTGTTGCCGAAGGGCTCGCTCGAGCGGGCGACGCTCGACCTGTTCGACGCGGCCGACCTGACCGTCAGGCGGTCGTCTGACCGCGACTATCACGCCACCATCGACGACCCGCGGATCGAGCGGGTCAGGTTCCTGCGGCCGCAGGAGATCCCGTCCTACGTGGAGCAGGGCCTGTTCGACTTCGGCATCACCGGCCGCGACTGGATCGCCGAGACCGGCGCCGACATCAGCTCGCTCGGCGAGCTGCAGTACTCCAAGGCGACCTCTGACCCGGTCAGGGTGGTGCTCGCGGTGCCGGTCGCCTCCGGCTGGCAGCAGGTGTCCGACCTGCCGGAGGGAGTCCGCATCTCCACCGAGTTCCCGGCGCTGACCAGGCAGTACCTGGAGTCGCACGGGGTGAAGGCGGTGGTCATCGCGTCCTACGGCGCGACCGAGGCCAAGGTGCCTGACATCGTGGACGCGATCGTGGACCTGACCGAGACCGGCTCGTCGCTGCGCCGCAACGGGCTGCGCATCCTGGACACGCTGCTGACCAGCTACACCGAGCTGGTCGCGAACAACACCGCGTACGCCGAGCCGGCCAAGCGGGCCGCGATGGAGGACATCGCGCTGCTGCTGCGCGGCGCGATCAGGGCACGCGGCAACGTGCTGCTGAAGCTGAACGTCGCCGCGGACAAGCTGGCCGCCGTCACCGCGATCCTGCCGGCCATGTCGTCGCCGACCATCACCTCGCTGGCCCGCGGCGACATGCACGCGGTCGAGGCGGTGGTGCCCAAGCGCGGGGTGAACAGGCTGATCCCCGCGATCAAGGCGGCGGGCGGCCAGGACATCCTGGAGATCCCGATCACCAAGATCGTCGAGTAGGTCGCGCGCCACATGGGCCGGATTACGTACAGCGGGCTGTAGGTAATCCGGCCCATGTGAGTGCCGGCCGCCTCGACTCGACGGATGACCGGCTAGGATGCTAGCATTCTAGCCGGTCATCCTCTACGCTACCGAAATGTCCAAGCCGGGCGTCGGCTGGCGGTGTTAGGAAGGGCTGCATGCGGGCAATCTGGCGGTCGGCCGAGTGGCAGCTGGTGTTCCGGGTGCTGCCACGGGCGCACCGCCGCCTGGCCAGGGCCTGGTGGGCGCTGGTCATCGTCAGGGCGCTGCTGCCCGTCGTGGTGATCGTGGCGACCGGCGCGCTGGTCGGCGCGGTCGACGCCGGGTCCAAGCCGGGCTGGCCGCTGGCCGTGGTGGCCGCCGCCACCATCGCCGTGCTGGTGCTGAGCCCGCTGCACGACGCGGCGAGCGCCTCGCTCGGCGCGCACGTCGGTGCCGACCTGCACCGGCGGCTGCTGCGCGCGGCCACCGGGTCGGCCGGCATCGCGCACCTGGAGGATCCCGAGCTCGCCGACGACTTCGTGCTCGCCCGCGACTTCGACCTCGGCCTGACCGCGCCGCCGCTGCGGGTCTGCATGCCGTTCGTGGCCAACGGCCTGGTCGAGGTCGGTGGCGGGCTGGCGGCGGCGGCGATCCTGTTCTGGTACCAGTGGTGGGCGCCGCTGGTGCTGGCCGGCAGCTGGCTGGCCACCCATCGGCTGCTGCGGGAGAGCACGGTCTGGCGCAGCTGGCGGTCGGACGACGTGGTCAGGTCACAGCGGCAGGCCGACTACGCCTACCGGCTCGCGGTGGACGTGCCGGCGGCCAAGGAGCTGCGGCTGTTCGGCTTCGGCGGCTGGGCGGTGCACAGGTTCGGCGACTACCGCCGCCAGCTGCTCGAGCTGGCGTTGCAGGCGATGCGGCTGCGCGAGCGGTCGCTGGTGCTGGCCGCGCTGGTGGCGATCGCTGGCAACGGCCTGGTGGTGGCGGCGCTCGCCGACAGCGCGCTGCATCACCACCTTTCGGCGGGCACCCTGGTGGTGTATGTCGGCGCGGTGATCGGCACCGCGGTGCTCGGGCTCGCCGACTTCGACTGGTGGTTCGACACCGCAGCTCGGCCCGCGCCGGTGGTGCAGAGCCTGGAGCAGCGGATGCCGGAGATCGGCATGCTGCCGCCTGGCAGCCGGCCTGCCGCCGGGCTGCCGGCCCGCCAGATCGAGCTGCGCGACGTGCACTTCGGCTACCGCGGCGGCGACCCAGTGCTTGACGGGCTCAGCCTGGTCATCCCGGCCGGCCAGAGCCTGGCCATCGTCGGCCAGAACGGCGCGGGCAAGACCACGCTGGCCAAGCTGCTTTGCCGGCTCTACGACCCGGTCAGCGGGTCGATC
>JASHQL010000477.1 GCA_030039155.1 Streptosporangiaceae bacterium
ACCGGCCAGCACCACAGGCAGCCCGGCTGGTGCGGCAAGCTGCCCGGCGACCTGGCTGGCCAGCGCGGCGAGCGCCGTCGCGGCCTCGGTCCTGATCCGCGCCGCGGCAGCATCGTCGCAGTCGAGCACGGCCGCGGCGTGCCTGGCCCAAAGAGCGGGCTCGCGGCTGCGGTACCAGGCGGCAAGCAAGCCGGACAGGCCGGGCTGGCCGGTGACGGCGAGCAGGCAATCGGCCAGCGGGCCGGCCGGCCCGCCGGCGTCCCTGCGCTCGAGCAGGACCCGGACCGCGGCCCGCACGATCCAGTAGCCGCCGCCCTCGTCGCCGAGCAGGTAGCCCCAGCCGCCGGCCCTGGCGGTGCGCTGCCGGCACTGGCCGACGGCGACGGAACCGGTCCCGCAGACCACCGCGATGCCGTCAGCCAGCCCGGCGGCCGGCAGCACCAGCGCGGCGTCGTCGACGATGAGCACGGTGCCGGTCCTGGTCAGCGGGGCCAGCCTGGCGGTCAGGAGGGCTGCCGCGCCGGCCGCCGACTGTCCCGCCATCCCGGCGCATACCGCGTCAAGCGATCCGCCCGGCAGTTGCGTGAGCTGCCGCAACAGGGCAGCCAGCGCACCGCCCGCCGCGGCCTCGCCGCTCGCGGTCAGGCTCGCGCTGGCCGACTCGGCTTCCTGCACGAGCACGCCATCGCAGACCAGCCGGGCCCGGCTGGTGCTCCCGCCGACGTCGATGCCAAGCAGCCAGCAGCTCACCTCGGTACCGTAAACTGCATGTTCGTCACCCCGATGGTCAACCTCTACACCAACGACATCGAGGCGGGCATCCGCTTCTACCGCGACCTGCTCGGCTTCACCGAGACCTTCAGGACGCCGCTGGACGGGACGCCATCGCATATCGAGTTCAGGCTTGACGAGTTCACCCTGGGGCTCGGCTCAGTGGAGGCGGCCAGGCGAGTGCACGGCGTCGACGCCGCACCGGGCAGCCCGGCCATGGTGCTGGTGGTGTGGACCGACGACGTCGACCAGGCATACCAGGGCCTGATAGCCGCCGGAGTTCCGGCGGTGCAACCGCCGCACGACACCGGCAACAACAACCGCAACGCGCTGCTGCGCGATCCCGACGGAAATCTCGTGGAGATCGTCGCCAAGCGGTCGTAAGCTGGCGCCCGCCGGCGGCCACCGCCGGGCCAACCGCTGTAGGCTCGCTGAGCGAGCACCGCGCCGATTTCCGAGGAGGGTAGATGCGCCAGGCGTTCACGTCTTTCGAGCTGGCCTGTCGGAGCTACTCACGGGATGTGGCGCGTGTCGCGGAAAACACTCAACTTGGGGATCCTGGCGCACGTAGACGCCGGTAAGACGACGCTGACCGAGCGGCTGCTGTACGACTCGGGAGTCATTGACAGGCTCGGTGCCGTCGACGCCGGTACCACGCTGACCGATTCGCTGCCGCTTGAGCGGCGGCGCGGGATCACGATCAAGTCAGCGGTCGCGTCGTTCCCGATCGGCGACGTCGCCGTCAACCTGATCGACACGCCTGGCCACCCGGACTTCATCGCCGAGGTCGACCGCGTGCTGTCCGTGCTCGACGGGGTCGTCCTGGTCATCTCTGCGGTCGAGGGCGTGCAGGCGCAGACCCGGATTCTCATGCACTCGCTGCGGCGGCTGCGGATCCCCGCGCTGCTGTTCGTCAACAAGATCGACCGGCCCGGAGCCAGGCCAGCGGGCGTGCTGCGGGACATCTCACGCAGGCTCAGGGTCACCGCGTTCGCGATGGGCTCGGTGACCGGTGCCGGGACGCACGACGCGGCTGTCACCGCCGCCGCGGCGGACGACGCCGAGTTCGCCGCCGCGCTGACCGAGCTGGTCGCCGACCGGGACGACGGGCTGCTTGCCGCGTACCTGCAAGCCGAGGCCGGGGTTCCCTATCCCCGGCTGCGCGCCGGACTTGCCGCGCAAACCAGGCTCGGCCAGGTGTATCCGGTGTTCTTCGGCTCGGCCATCACCGGCGCCGGCGTCGCGGAGCTGATGGCGGGCATCACCGAGCTGCTGCCGGCCAGCGACGGTGACCCCGCCGGACCGCAGTCCGGCCGGATCTTCAAGATCGAACGCGGCAGCAGCGCGGAGAAGATCGCCTACGTCCGGATGTTCGCCGGCACCGTGCACGTCAGGGACCGGCTGCAGTTCGGGCCTGGCCTGGCGGACAAGGTGACCGCGGTTGCGGTGTTCGAGCGGGGACCTGCGGTGCAGCGGCCTGCCGTCAGCGCCGGGCAGATCGGCAAGCTCTGGGGCCTGGCCGACGCCAGGATCGGTGACCCGATCGGGGTGGCCGCAAGCGAGCCGGGCCAGCAGTTCCCGCCGCCCACGCTGGAGTCGGCAGTCGTTCCGGCGGATCCCGCCGACCGGAACCGGCTGCGGGTCGCGCTCGGCCAGCTTGCCGAGCAGGACCCGTTGATCAACGTGCGCCAGGACGACGAGCAGCAAGAGATCTACGTGTCGCTGTACGGGGCCGTGCAGAAAGAGGTCATCCAGTCCACGCTGGCCGACGACTTCGGCATCGATGCGACGTTCCGCGAGACCACGATGATCTACGTGGAGCGGCCGGCCGGCCGCGCGACTGCCGTGCAGTTCCTGACCTCAGACGACCATCCCTATTCGGCCACGGTCGGGCTGCGGCTTGAACCAGGCCCGGTCGATTCCGGTATCAGGTTCGGGCTGGATTTCGACCCGCGACTCGTTCCCCTCTATATCTATAAGACGGCGGGGCACTTTACCGATGCCATGACCCAGTACGTGCGGAATACCCTCGAAA
>JASHQL010000478.1 GCA_030039155.1 Streptosporangiaceae bacterium
AGGCCGAGCCCGGCAGCCGCCCCGGCCCCGGCGGCCAGCACCACAGCAGCACCACGGGCCAGCAGCGCCTGCCCGCTGCCCTCCCAGCCGGGGCCGTATGCCTGGTCGGCCGCCTGCTGCAGCTCGGCCAGCAAGATGATCGCGTTCGCGGGACGCTGCGCCGGGTCTGGCGCGGTGGCCCAGGTGATCAGCGCGCCAAGCCGGTCGCCCGGCGGTACGGGCTGGCCCGGCCCGGCATGCGGCGGGCGGCCGCTGGGCGGCGGGACGCCGGTGACGCACTCGGTGAACGTGACAGCCGCCGCGTAGATGTCGCTGGCCGGGCTGGCCGGGCCGCCATACCACTGCTCAGGGGCCATGTAGCCAGGCGTGCCAAGCAGGCCGGTCGGCTCGCCGGACCGCAGCGCGATGCCGAAGTCGACGAGCACGCTGGACCCGGCCCGGTCCACCATGACGTTCTCCGGCTTGTAGTCGCGATGCACGATCCCGGCAGCGTGCGCGCCTGCCAGCCCGAGCAGCGATCCCTTCAGCACGGTCAGCGCTGCCAGCGGGGCGGCAGGCCCGCAGGTTGCCAGGATCTGCCGCAGTGCCACGCCGTCGACCAGGTCCATCACGATCGCCGCGCCATCGGCGCTGTCCACGTACTGGCGCAGCCTGGCCACGTGCGGGATCTGCAGCCCGGCCAGGATCGCCGCCTCAGCCCTGAACGTCACCCGGAAGGACGGGTCGCTGGCCAGCACCGGCGCCAGGTACTTGATCGCCACCCGGTCGCCGGTGGACTCCTGCACCGCCGCGACCACCCGGCCGGAGCCACCCGCGCCCAGCTCTGCCTGCTCCACATAGCCAGGCACCCGCCAGCTGTCCATGAGGTCTAGTACGCCAGCAGGCTGCGGAGCGCCGCAACCACCTTGGCCGTGGTCGGGATCACCTGGTCCTCGAGCACGTCGGCGAACGGCAGCGGCACGCATTCCGCGGCGACCCGGCGGATCGGCGCGTCCAGCAACTCGAAACCCTCGTCCGCGACCACCGAGGCGACGGTGCCGCCCCAGCCGCCCTGGTACGGGTTCTCCTCGACGATCAGCAGCCGCGACGTCTTACCGACCGACGCCAGCACCGTCGCCATGTCAAGCGGCACCAGGCAGCGCAGGTCGACGACCTCGGCGGCCACGCCGCCTTCGGCCAGCTCGTCGGCGGCTGCCAGCGCGAGCGGCACCGTCGACGCCAGCGCCACGATCGTGACGTCCGAGCCTGCCCTGGCCACCGCGGCCTGGCCGAGCGGCACCAGGTGCCCGTCGGGCGCGGTCTCGCCCTTGCTCGCGAACAGGCCCTTGTGCTCGAAGAACAGCACCGGATCGTCGCTGCGGATCGCGGCCGCCAGCAGCCCGATGACATCCGCCGGCGTGGCCGGGGCCACCACCTTCAGGCCGGGCACGGCAAGCGCCCAGTTCTCCACCGACTGCGAGTGCTGCGCGCCGAAGCCGAGGCCGCCGCCGTTCGCGGTCCTGACCACCAGCGGCACCTTGACCTGGCCGCCGGTCATGTAGCGCATCTTCGGGATCTCGTTGGCCAGGTAGTCCCAGCAGCAGGCGAGGAAGTCGGAGAACATGATCTCCGCGACCGGGCGGACGCCGGTCATCGCGGCGCCCATCGCCATGCCCACGATCGCCTGCTCGGAAATCGGGGTGTCCTTGATCCGGTCAGGGCCGAACTCGGCGAACAGCCCGGCGGTGGTCTTGAACACCCCGCCGGCGGCGCCGATGTCCTCGCCGAGGCACACCACGGACGGGTCGCGGCGCATCTCCCGCGCGATGCCCTCAGACACCGCCTCCCGGTAGGTGATCACGTCCGCCATGCCGAGCCTCCGTCCGCCCACACGTCGGTCAGTGCGTCCGCCGGATCCGGCGGGTCGGCGGCCTTGGCCGCGGCGACCGCTTCCGCGACCACCTGCGCTGCCCGCGCATCGGCGGCCGCGATGTCGGCCTGCGGCACCCCATGATCGGCGAGCCGCTGCCTGGCCAGCTCCAGCGGATCGCGGGCCAGCCAGGACTCGAGCTCGCCAGCCGGCCGGTAGGTGGCCGGGTCGGTGCGGCTGTGCCCGAACTGGCGGTAGGTCAGCGCCTCCAGCACGGTCGGGCCGCCGCCATCCCTGGCCCTGGCCGCCGCCCGGCGCACGGCATCAGCCACCACCGCCACGTCGTTCCCGTCTATCACCTCTGCGGGCAGCAGGTAGGCCGGCGCCCGGTCCGCGGCGGGATGGGCGACGGCGGTCACCGATCCGATCGGCGTGTACTCCATGTAGAGGTTGTTCTCGCAGATGAACAGCACCGGCAGCGCCCAGACGGCGGCCAGGTTGAGCGCCTCGTGGAGGGCGCCGATGTTGGTCGCCCCGTCGCCGAAGAACGCGACGGCAACCTGGCCGCTGCCGCGCAGCTTCGCCGACCAGGCGGCGCCGGCCGCCATCGGCAGGTGCGCGCCCACGATGGCGTACGAGCCGAGCATCCCGGCCGAGGCCTTGGTCAGGTGCATCGACCCGCCCTTGGCCTTGCACACGCCGGTGCGCTTGCTCATCAGCTCGGCCAGGCATTCGGCCGGGGTGGCGCCGCGGGCCATCGCGTGGTGGTGCCCGCGGTAGGTCGCGAACACGTAATCGTCGGGCCGCAGCGCGAAGCTCGCGCCGACCGCGACCGCCTCGTGCCCGGCCGCCAGGTGCGTGGTGCCCTTGACCAGGCCGGCCAGGAACAGGTCATGCGCGGCGCGCTCGGTGCCGCGGATGACCGACATCTGCTCGTACAGGCCGAGCAGGTCGCGCGCGCCGATATCGACCGCCATCAGCCGTCGCCCCCCGCGGAGGCGCTCTGCGGTTCGTCCCCGCCGGTTGGCACTGCGGGGCCTGGCAGCCGCTCGCCGCGCCCGGCCGCGGTGTTGAGCTGCGACTGGCTCTCCCGCAGCGTGTCCAGCGCGCCGCCCGCGGTCCAGTACTTGCGCCCGGCCACCAGCAGGTCCTCGGCCGGGAACTTGGTGATCACCTCGCACCCGTCTGCGGTCACCACGACCTCTTCCTCGATCCGCGCTGCCGACCAGCCGTCGGCGGCCGGCCAGTAGGTCTCAAGCGCGAACACCATGCCCTCCTCGAGCGGCTCAGGATGGTCGAGCGACACCAGCCGGCTGAAGATCGGTTTCTCCCAGATTGACAACCCCACCCCGTGACCGTACTGCAGCGCGAACGCGGCCATCTCATCAGCGAACCCGAACTCCTGCGCCCGCGGCCAGAGCGCCACAATGTCGCCGGTGGTCACCCCGGGCCGCACCATCGCGATCGCCGCGTCCATGTACTCACGGCAGCGCACGTAGGCGTCCCGCTGCGCCCTGGACGCCGACCCGACCGCGAACGTCCGGTAGTAGCAGGTCCGGTAGCCAAGGTGGGAGTGCAGGATGTCGAAGAACGCCGGGTCGCCAGGCCGGATCAGCCGGTCGCTGTACACGTGCGGATGCGGCGAGCAGCGTTCGCCGGAGATCGCGTTCACCCCTTCCACGAACTCGCTGCCCAGGTCATACAGCACCCTGGCGACCAGCCCCACGCACTCGTTCTCGCGGACCCCAGGCCGCAGGAACTCATACAGCCGCTCGTACGCCGCGTCCACCATCGAGCAGGCCTGGGCAAGCAGGCAGATCTCGTCGGCCGTCTTCACCCGCCGGGCTTCCAGGAAGACCTGCTGCCCGTCCACGCAGGTGATGCCCTCGGCGGCCAGCGCGGCCAGCACCGGCATCTCGGCAACGTCCACCCCGACCGGCTCGCCCGCCAGCCCGTGCTCCCGCAGCACCCCCGCCACCTTCGCCGCCACGTCCGCCGCGATCCCCGCGTCCGGGTGCAGCGCGCCGCGCAACGTGGAGATCCCGGCCCGCGCGCCGGTCGCCGCGGCACCCTCAGGGGTCGGCGGGCCCGGCGTGTGATCAAGCCAGGGGTTGTAGATCTGGTGATGCCGTGCCGCCGACCCGAAGTCCCACTCGACCGGCTCGCCGCCGCGCGGCAGCACCGCGAACCGCATCAGCTTGTCCATCGCCCAGGTGCCGATGTGCGTCGCGGTCATGTACCTGAGATTGCCGAAGTCGAAGCTCAGCAGCGCGCCGAGCGACGACGCCGCAAGCTGCGCCTTGAGCTTGGCCAGCCGGTCCTCCCGCAGCCTCGCCAGGTCAACCCGCTGCTCCCAGTCCACCGCGAACTGGCCATAGGTACGGATCGCCACCGCAGATCACCTCCCGTTCTGCACGGCCCCGGCCAGGCCGGTGCCGAGGTCACTGAGCCCGCACAACCGCGCGGCGTTGCCGCCGAGCACCAGCGCCTCGCCGGCAGCGCTCAGGCCGGCCGCCCGCACGTCGCCGACCGGGTCATCGGCGCCCATGTCGAACGGCCGGTCGGAACCGAGCAGCACGTGCCCGGCGCCGGCGACCGCGATCAGGTCACGCAGCACGGCGGCGTCGTGGGTGAGGCTGTCGTAGTACAGCCGCCGCAGCGACTCCGCGGGCGGCCGCGCGCAGTCGGCCCGCGCCTCCGGCCTGACGGCGTACCCGCGGGCCAGCCGGCCGCGCAGGGTGAGCAGCGCGCCGCCGCCGTGCGCGAGCAGCACCTTCAGGTCCGGGTAGCGCTCGAGCACGCCGCCGGTGATCAGCTGCGCCGCCGCGATCGCGGTCTCCAGCGGGTTGCCGACCGAGTTCCACAGGTAATGCCCGGCAAGCGCGGGCAGCCCGAGACCGGTGGTGGCCGGGTGCACGAACACCAGCGCGCCGGTGCCGGCCGCCGCCTCCCAGAACGGCAGGAACCGCGGATCGCCCAGGTAGCTGCCGGCCACGCTGGCCGGCACCTCGACGCCGCACATGCCAGGCAGCCGCATCAGCGCGTCAAGCTCGGCCACCGCCAGCGCGGCGTCCTGCAGCGGCACCGCGCCGAGCGCGCTGATCCTGCCGTCCGTACTGCCGGCCGCCAGCGCGGCCAGCCCCTCGTTCTGCACCCGGCAGATCCTGGCCGCCTCGGCCGCCGCGGCGAGCACCGGCACGAGCATGATCCACGGCGACAGCACCAGGTGGCTGATCCCGGCGGCCTCGGCCCTGGCCAGCATCAGCTCCGGATCTGCGACGTCATCGGCTACCGAGTTGACGACCTGGCCACGGAACGACAGCACCAGCCGGCCGTTGTCGGTCCGCAGCCGCGGCCGCCAGGGCTCCGGGACCGCCTCGGTGAGCATGCAGCCGGGGACGGTGTGGCAGTGCACATCGACGATCACGTCCGCTGCCCGGGCCCAGGCGCTTCTGGTGCTGCCTGCACCGGTGCGATCTTCGCCGAGCCGCCCAGGTAGAGCGCGCCGATCTCCGGGTGCTCGAGCACCTGGGTGCCGGTGCCGGTCAGCCGTACCCTGCCGTTCTCGAGCACCACGCCGTACCCCGACATCGCCAGCCCGGCCCTGGCGTTCTGCTCGACAAGCAGCACGGTCTTGCCGCTCGAGTTCATCGTCCGCACCGCGTCGAACACCGTGCGCAGGATCTTCGGCGCCAGGCCCATCGACGGCTCGTCCAGGATGATCAGCGTGGGATCGAGCATCAGGCAGCGAGCGAACTCGACGAGCCGCTGCTGCCCGCCGGACAGACTGCCTGCCTTCTTCTTTGCCCAGGTCGCCACCTCGGGGAACAGTTCCTGCACGCCGGCCCGGCGGCGGGCGACCAGGCTCCTGCTGCCGAGCGTGTAACCGCCCAGGTCGAGGTTCTCCGCGACCGTCATGTCAGGGAACAGGCTGTGGTTCTGCGGCACGTGCACCACGCCGGCCCGCAGGATCTGCCGCGGGCTCTTGCCGGTGAGCCGCTCGCCGCGCAGCAGCACCTGCCCGGCCCGCGGCCTGAGCAGGCCGCTGATCGCCGCGAGCAGGGTGGACTTGCCGGCCCCGTTCGGACCCACGATGCAGGTGATGGCGCCCTCGGGCACGGTGAAGCAGACGTCGTGCAGCACGTCGCCGCCGCCGTAGCCGGCCGTCACCCCGTCCACCACGAGTGCGTTCTCAGTCATCGACGGCCGGCTCGTCCGCGGCTTGGGCATCGAGAAGAGCGCTGCCGAGGTAGGCGTCAAGCACCCGCGGGTCGTTCCTGATCAGGTCAGGCGGGCCGCTGGCGATCACCGTGCCGTAGTCAAGCACGGTGACCTGATGGCACAGGCCCATCACGAAGTCCATGTTGTGCTCGACGATCAGGAACGTCCTGCCTGCCTTGTTGAGCTCGCTGATCCGGTCGGCGAGGTGATTGACCAGCGACGGGTTCACCCCGCCGGCCGGCTCGTCGAGCAGCACCACCGCCGGGTCGGCGACCAGCACGTAGGACAGCTCGAGCAGCTTGCGCTGGCCGTAGGACAGGGTGCCGGCCAGCGCGCCGGAAAGTCCGTCGATGCCGGTGAAGGCCAGCAGCTCCATGGCACGCTCCCGGTGCCCGCGCCCGCCACCGGCCGAGTTGCGCTGCCCTGGCGACCCCGCTGGGCCGCCGCGCAGATGCCCGGACGGCACCAGCATGTTCTCCAGCACGGTCAGCCTGGGGAAGATCCTGGTGAGCTGGAACGTCCTGCCGACGCCGAGCGCGAACACCCGGCGCGGCGCTGCCTTGGTGATCTCCTGGCTGCCGAGGAACACCTGCCCGGCGTCGGGCCGCTCGTACCCGGTGATGATGTTGAACAGGGTGGTCTTGCCCGATCCGTTCGGCCCGATCAGCCCGGTGATCTGGCCACTCGGCGCGGTCAGCGTGCACTCGGCCAGCGCCTGCACGCCGCCGAACGACTTGGTAATCCCCCTGGTCGCGAGCTCGGCGGTCATGACCTGGAGCTCCCGCCTCTGCTCTCGGCCAGCTCCGACGGCGACTGCCCTGGTGGCCGCTCGCGGCGGCGGGCAAGCACGGCGCGGCCCTTGGTCAGGTACTCGGCCGCGGTCGGCAGCACGCCGCGCGGCAGGAACAAGATGATCACCAGGAACAGCGCGCCGAACAGGATCTCCGACTCATACCCGGTGGTCTGCAGCGTCAGCCACTGCTGCGCGGGCTCGAGCACCAGCGCGCCGAGCACCGGCCCGGCAATCGTGCCGAGCCCGCCGAAGAACGCCATCAGCACCACGGCCAGGTCGAACAGCGGGTCGAAGACGAACATCGGGTAGGCGGTGCCGATGAAGTACACCCATAGCGCGCCGGCCATCCCGGTGATGAAGGCCGACAGCACCAGCGCGGACAGCTTCACCGGCATCGTGCGCACGCCCAGGCCGGCGGCGCGGTCCTCGTCGTCCCTGATCGCGCGTAGCTGCAGGCCGTACCTCGATCGTCTGACCAGCCAGGCGAGCGCCACGGTCAGCACCGCGAGCACCGCGGCCAGGTAGTAGAAGGGGTTGTTGAAGGTGGCGGAGGCGAACGGCGGCGACGGCAGGATCAGGCCGCTCGAACCGCCGGTCACCGAGAGGTTGGACGCGGCGAGCTGGGCGATGAAGAAGAACGCGATCGTGATCACCACGAACGTGTGCCGCCGCACCCGCAGCGCGATGAGCCCGACCGGCACCGCGATCAGCGCGGCCACCAGCCCGGCAAGCGGCAGCAGCTCGAACGCGGCCGACCCGTTCATGTGCCAGTCGTTGGCTGCCACCGCCATGAAATAGGCGCCGGTGCCGTAGAACACCGCGTGCCCGAGCGACAGGTAGCCGGAGAACCCGGAGAACATGTTCCAGGCCGAGGCCACGATCACGAAGATCAGCGTGTCGATGGCGAACAGGGTGGCCGTCGGGTTGGTGAACACCAGCGGGAACACCGCGACAACGGCGAGCAGGACGACCAGCCCCGCGGCCCGCAGCGTGCGCTGGGCCGTCATTGGGCCCGCACCGCACGGCGGCCGAACAGGCCGGACGGACGGACGGCCAGGATGATGATCATGGCGAGGTAGAAGACGGCAACCGCCCAGGTGGGCTGCCAGATGTCGACCAGCGCCTCGGCGGTGGTCATGAAGACGGCGGCGGCAAGCGCGCCGCCGATGCTGCCGAGGCCGGCCAGGATGACGATTGCCAGCAGCCTGGAGATCAGGTCATAGCCGCTGTTCGGGGTGAAGCCGCCGCTGATCGACCCGTACACCATGCCGCCGATCGCGGTCACCCCGGTGCCGATCCCGAAGGTCAGCGCGGAGACCCTGGTCACGTCGATGCCGATCAGCCTGGCCGCTGTCTGGTTCTGCATGGTCGCGCGGACCGAGCGGCCGAACCCGGTACGGTACAGCATCAGGTACAGCGCCACGATGGTGAGCACCGCGAGACCGAACCCGTACAGGTAGATATCGGGCAGGTAGATGCCGAGCACGTGCACGCTGGCACTGGTCACCGGCGCGTTGATCGATACGTAGTTCGAGCCGAACTCGCGGTACAGCACGCCCTCGATGATCAGCGCGACCGCGAAGCAGGCGAGCAGCGTCATCGACGTCCGCTCGCTGCCGCGCAGCGGCCTGATGAACAGCCAGTAGATCACCACGCCGATGCCGAACATGGCGGGCACGGTGATCAGCAGGCCGACGAACAGGTTGATGTGCAGGTGCCGGTACAGCACGTAGCTGAGATAGGCGCCGAGCACCACCAGGATGCCCTGGGCCACGTTGATGATGTCGAGCACGCCGAAGACCAGCGTGAGCCCGGCCGCCATCAGCGCGTACACGCCGCCGCCGAGTACCCCGGCGGCGATCGCGTAGGTGATCTCGCTGCCCATCCCAGCTCCGTGCCGTGTTGCCGGTCAGCTTGCCCAGTGCGGCTTCGGGTAGAGGATCTTCACCGAACCCTTCGCGTTCGCCGGCAGAACCTGGACGAACTTCCCGTCCTGCCACTGGAAGATGAACGCGATGGCCTTCACGTTCTCGCCCAGGTGGTTGAACTGGACCGGGCCTTGCACCGAGGTGAAGATCTTGCCGCTGTGCAGGTAGGCGATGAGCTTGGAGCCCTCGAAGCTGTGCGTGCCCTCCACCGCCTGCTCGGTGACCTGGCCGACCGAGTACGCCTCGGCGACGTCGGCGTTCACGTCAGAGGCCGTGCCGCCGTACTTGGCCACATACGCCTTGACCATAGCCTGGCTCTGCGCGCTTGGGTATCCGGGGTACCAGGCGTCGGGCACCATCATGCCGTCGGCGTTCGCGACGCCGACCGCGCTGGTGAATGCGGCGCCCTGGTCAGGGCCTGCCGCCGCGATGAAGATCTTCGGGTTGAAATGCTGCTGCTCGAACCCGTGGATGAACGACGCCACCGTCGGCACGTCGGTGGAGCCGAGCACCACAGCATCCGGATTCGCGTGCGCCACCAGGTCGGCGTTCGGCAGGTAATCGGGCACTTCCTCTGGGAAGATCTTGGAGTAGACGGTTTTGATGCCGAGCGGCTGCATCTCGCTCTGCGCGAGCTGCACCTGCGGCGTGGCGAACGGGTCGTTGGCCATCGGGTACGCCGCCGTCTTCGGGCGCTGGCTGGCGGGCAGCGACTTGAGCCAGTCCACGAACGGGTCAAGCTCGTTGGCGACCGGCAGGCTCACGTCGAACACGTTCGGCAGCTTCTCGCTGAACACGATCGGCGCGCCGCCTGCGCCTTCCACGAACGCGAACCCGTACCGGTGCGCCACCTCGGCCGACGGGGCGGTCAGCAGCGAGGAGAACGGCCCGAACACCAGGTTCACGTGGTCCACCGTGATCAGGTCGGTGTAGTTGGTGTCCACCTGGGTCGGGCTGCTGTTGTCGTTCTTGATGATCAGCTTCACCTTGCGGCCGAGGATCCCGCCATGCGAGTTCACGTACGAGGCCCACAGCTCGTAGCCGCGCTGGTAGGCCTGGCCGTCGGCGGAGAAGTCGCCGGTGAGCGACAGCGAGGCTCCGATCAAGATGGGCTTCTTCGATGACGCGCTGCTGTTGCCGGAACTGCCGCAGGCCGCAAGGACCCCGGTGGCCAAGACGGCCGTCATGCCGAGTGCTAGAAACCGGGCGCGATGTGATGCCATCCCGGTGCTCCTTCCAATGGGAGGTGGTGAGGCCGGTGACTCACCGCCGGTGCGTATCCCCCGTAAGACCTTGCCTGGGCTAGACCGGGTCCAGCCCGTCAGAAACGTCGGCCTGCTCGCTGGTCAGCTGCATGCCAGCCGCCTGCGCCTCACGCAGCAGCAGCGCGGCGAAGTCCTGCTGCCCGTAGCCGTGCCCGACCAGGCTCTGCACTATCTGGTGTACCAGCGCGGCGACCGGCATCGGCACCTCGACCTCGCGCGCGGCAGCCAGGCCGAGGTCGAAGTCCTTGCGCAGCAGTTCGCCGGTGAAGGTCGCGTGCATGTCGAGATTCACCAGCGCAGGTGTCTTGTACCTGGTAAAGGTCGAGCCCATCACGCTCTTGTTGATGCAAGCCAGGAAGGCCTCCCGGCTCACCCCTGACTTGTTCGCCAGCGCAGTGACCTCGACCAGGGACTGCATGACCGACCCGAGGAACAGGTTGTGGCAGAGCTTCACGGTCCTGGCGATCTCGCCCTCGCCGACGTAGCTTGCGCCCGACCCGAGCAGGTCCAGATACGGCTGCACCTCGGCCGCTGCCTCGGCCGGCCCCGATACCGCGAAGGTCAGCCGGCCGGCCTGCGCCACCCTGGGGTTGCCCATCACCGGAGCCGCGATGAACTGGGTGCCGCGCGCCTGCAGAGCCCGCCGCACCTGCTGTGATGCCTCGACCGAGACGGTGGACAGGTCGATCACGATCGCCGGGGCGTCCGGGCCAGACATCAGCCCGGCCGGCCCGATCACCGCGTCAATCAGGTCCTGCGAGGTGCCGACCATCGCGAAGACCAGCCGGGCGTTCGCCAGCTCGCATGGCGCGTCCACCACCTTGGCCCCGTCCGCCGCCAGCGGCTCGGCCTTGGCCTTGGTCCGGTTGCAGACGCTGACGTCGGCGCCCGCGGCGAGCAGCCTGCGGACCAGGACCGCGCCCATCCGGCCGGTACCGAGCCAGCCGATCTGCGCCATGCCGTCGTTGGTCATCCGCGCCTTCCCGTTTGTCAACCTCGGCTGTCGCGCCGCAGAGTCAAACAATCGTTTGCAATAGCTGAGCGTTGCGCACCTGATCGGTGCTTGTCAACGGGAGGAAAGTGCGGTGTCCGGTTATTTTGCTGAATCGCCACCCGCTGGCGGTGCGGTTGATCCCCTGATCTTGAGCTGCGGCGCGAGATAGAGAATCTTCACCGGTCCCTCGGCGCCGTTGATCCGCTCGATGAGCAGCTGGGCGGCCTCGGTTCCCACCTGGTAGTGCGGGAACGCGATCGTGGTGAGCGGCGGCCTGAGCATGTCGATGAACGGCATGTCATTGAACCCGACGACCGACATGTCGGCCGGGCAGTCGAGCCCGGCTTCCTCGAGCGCCGCGTAGCAGCCGACGGCGAGCATGTCGTTCGCGGCGGCCACCGCTGTGCAGCCTGCCCGCTTGGCCAGGATCTGCCTGGCGCACTCGCGCCCTTTGTCGATCGCGAACGCGTCCGCGAACGCGACCAGCTCCGGGTCCACGGTCAGCCCGGCCTCCCGCATCGCCGCGAGGAAGCCGCGGTACCTATTCAGCCCGGTGGACACGTCCTGCGGCCCGGCGATGCACGCGATCCGCCGGTGGCCCAGCGAGACCAGGTGACTGACCGCCATCTGGATGCCGCGCTCGTTGTCGACCGACACCGAAGGGAAGCTGTAGTCCTCGGCGGTCCTGTTCATCAGCACCACCGGCAGCCCGGCCCGCACCGCGTCGGCCAGCATCGGGTTCTGCAGGTGCGCCGTGGCCAGCGCGTACCCGTCCACGTGCCGGGCCCGCATCTGCTCGAACACGATCCGCTCGCGCTGCTCGTCACCGTCGGTATTGCCGATCAGCGCGACATACCCGTCGGCACTGAGCCGGTCCTCGAGCCCGCGCACGATCGGCGGGAACAGCGGGTTGTTCAGGTCGGGAATGAGCACGCCGATGGTGTGTGACCGCCTGGTCCGCAGGCTCCGCGCCACCGCGTTCGGCCGGTAGCCGAGCTGAGCCGCGGCGGCCAGCACCCTGGTAGCGGTGTCCTCGCTGACCAGCAGCCTGGTTTCCGGGTTGAGCGCGCGGGACGCGGTGGCCGGGTGCACGCCTGCCTGCCGTGCGACGTCCTTAAGCGTCACCACTTCTTCGGCCATCGTCACGCTCCAGCTCCGGCCCGGTACTGCGCATACAGCCCTTCCCGCATCGTAACGCCGGAGTGGCGGCCAGCCGTGGACCCTGGCTGCGGCGCGCACCGTGCGACGATGGCGTCATGCTGATCAGCCGCGTGTCGTCCACCCTGCTGTTCACCGGCACCGCGGCCAGGCCGCTGCAGATCATCAGGGTCACTGTCGTCAACGACTCGGCCGGCGCGCTCGGCGATCCGGTCTCGGTCCGGGTGGACGGGCCCGGCGTGCGCACGCCCGAGCCCGTGCTGCTGCCGGGGCTCGCGCCGGGCGGCGAGGCGGTGGCCGAGGTCGGCGTGGCCATCGACGCCCCGGCCAGCCCCGGCAGTCCGCGGCAGGTTACTGCCACCGCGGCCAGCGCCGCCGCGCGCGTCCAGGCAGCGGCGGAGATCAGGGTGGCCGAGGCTGGCTGGACCATGTGGATGGTCAGCCACTTTCATTACGACCCGGTGTGGTGGAGCACCCAGGGCCAGTTCCTGCAGTCGCGCATCCTGCTCCCTGACGCCGATGGCGAGCTGCCCGAGGTGCGCACCGCGTTCGAACTGGTCAAGCTGCACCTGGACGCGGCCAGGAAGGACGACGACTACAAGTTCGTGCTGGCCGAGATCGACTACCTCAAGCCGCACTTCGACGCGCACCCGGAGGACCGCGCCGACCTGCTGGCGTTCATCAAGGCGGGCAGGATCGAGCTGGTCGGCGGGAACTACAACGAGCCGAACACCAACCTCACCTGCGCCGAGTCGACCATACGCAACGCCGTCTACGGCATGGCCTACCAGCGGGACGTGCTTGGCGGCAGCCCGACCACCGCCTGGATGCTCGACGCGTTCGGCTTCGACCCGAGCTATCCGGGCCTGATGGCCTCGGCAGGCCTGGCCGAGTCGTCCTGGGCACGCGGCCCGTTCCATCAGTGGGGGCCGCCGGACAAGGCGGCGGGCGGCAACCAGCTGATGCAGTTCGCCTCGGAGTTCGAGTGGCTGTCACCCGACGGCGAGGGGCTGCTCACCAGCTACATGACCAACCACTACTCGGCTGGCTGGATCACCCAGCACGCCAAGGACCTGGCGGGCGCCGAGCGCGACGCGTACCGGCAATTCTCCGAGCTTGCCCCGGTCGCGGCGACGCGCAACGTGCTGCTGCCGGTCGGCGGCGACCATGTCATCCCGTCGAAGTGGGCGACTGCGATCCACCGGCACTGGAACAGCTCCTACGTCTGGCCGCGGTTCGTGACCGCGGTGCCGAGCGAGTTCTTCGCCGCGGTCCGGGCGGAGGCCGCCGACCGTGACATCTGGATCACTCCGCAGACCAGGGACATGAACCCGCTGTACACCGGCAAGGACGTCAGCTACATCGACACCAAGCAGGGCCAGCGGGCGGCGGAGGTCGCGGTCCTTGACGGCGAGCGGCTGTCCACCCTGGCCTGGCTGGCCGGCGCGGCCTACCCGGCAGCCAGCCTGGATAAGGCCTGGCGGCTGCTGGCCTTCGGCGCGCACCACGACGCGATCACCGGCACCGAGGGTGACCAGACCTACCTGGACCTGCTCGGCGGCTGGCGGGAGGCGTGGCAGCGCGGCGACCAGGCGCGCACCGCGGCCGCGGAGTACCTGGCTGGCCTGGCCGACACCGCCGCGGCCAGCCAGGCTCCGGCGGCCGGCGCCATCGCGGTGGTGGTGTTCAACACGCTGTCGGCGGCTCGGTCGGCGATGGCCACGATCGAGCTCGAGCTGGCTGAGCCCGGCACCGGCTGGCTGACCCTGCTCGACGCCGCGGGCGCGCCGGTGCCGGCGCTCGCCGAAGGCGTGCGGCGGCACCCAGACGGCTCGCTGGCCGCGGTCGCGCTGACCTTCCGCGCCGGGCAGGTGCCCGGCCTCGGCTACCTGACCTACCTGGCGGTGCCGGACGACCCGCCTGGCCAGCCGGGCTGGCGGCAGTCCGACGGCACCGTTATCGAGAACGAATCGTTCCGTATCGAGGCCGATCCGGACCGGGGCGGCGCGCTGGCCAGCATCTTCGCCAAACGGCTCGGCAGGCAACTGCTCCGCGGCGCAGCCAACGAGCTGCTGCTGCAACCCGAGTACCCGGCCCATCCGCGGTGGGCCGAAGGTCCGTGGCTGCTCTGCCCGAAGGGCGGCGGCACCGGCAGCGCGGCACTGACCGCGTCGGTGCGGGCCGAGCGCTGTGCCGTGGGCAGCCGGCTGGTCGCTGCCTTCCAGCTCGGCGACCTCTCGGTGACCCAGGAGACGCTGCTGTGGGACGGCGCCGAGGTGGTCGAGTTCCGCACCCACGTGGACGGCTCGATCGGCCAGGACACGCTGCTGCGGGTGCTGTTCCCGGCCGACGTGCCCGGCGGGCTGCCGGTCTACCAGGCGGCGGTCAGCACGGTGGGCCGGCCGCCAGGCAACATCGACACCGACGTGGCGGTGCACGGCTTCACCCTGGACAATCCGGCGCACGAGTGGTTCGCGGCCGGCTCGACCGCCCGGATCCGGGAAACTGGCGCCGCGCGCGAGCACGCCATCGGCGTCGCCGAGGTAGTGCTGCCCGAGGCAGCAAGGGACGCGGCGAAGCCGCTGCTTGCCGCGCTGGCCAGGTGCGGCGTGACCGCGACCTGCTCGCGGCCGGCCGGCCCGCGGTACGGCTGGACCGACCTCGACTCGAACCTGCCAGACTTCCGGATCAGCCTCGGCGACCAGCAGCAGAACTCCTTCACCGCGGCGGTGCTGGCCGCGGCCGGCCCAGCTGCCGCCGCCGCGCTTGCCGCCAGCCCGTCAGGGCGGCTGTGGATCCCGGCGCTGCAAAGCCGGGATCAGGCATTCGCGGCCGGCGCCGACCTGCGCGGCACGCTGGACCTGCCGGTGCTCGTGCTGGCCGGCCAGGACCTCGCGGCCGCGGCCCGGCAGCTGACCGCCGACCTGGCCGACGCGGTGATCGAGGCGCCGGCCGCCCCGGCCATCAGCGGCGACGTGGCCGGCGGGCCGGCCACGGCACTGGCCGGGTACTGCGTCGCGCTGCTGAACCGGGGCACCCCGAGCAGCGTCGTTACCAGCAAAACAGAACTGTCGATCGCCCTGATGCGGTCGTGCAGCACGTGGCCGTGCGGCGTGTGGATCGACGGGCCGGCCCGCACGGTCCCTGACGGGACCAGCTTCGCCTGGCAGCACTGGAGCCATACCTTCGAGTACGCGCTCGCCGCCGGGCCCGGCGACTGGCGCGAGGCCGGGTTCTGCGCGGCCGGCCAGGACTACAACCACCAGCTGGTCGCGGTGGCGGCCGGGCTGCACGGCGGCAGGCTGCCGCCGGCCGGCAGCCTGGCCTGGCTGCCGGCCGGCCCGTGGTCGGTCAGCACGGTCAAGCCGCGCGGCAATCCGCTCGCGCCCGGCGCGCAGCCGCTGCCCGAGGCCGGCCTGACGGTCCGGGTGCGCGAGGAGACCGGCCTGGCCGGGCCGCCGGACGCCAGGCTGACGTTGTTCACCGGGCTGGCCGCCGCCTTCCAGGCCGGCGTCCTGGAGGAAGCCGAAGGCGACCCGCTGCAGGTCAGCGACGGCGCTGTGGTGGTGCCGCTGCGGCCGGCCGGGCTGACCACGCTCGCGGT
>JASHQL010000479.1 GCA_030039155.1 Streptosporangiaceae bacterium
GCTGCGTTGGCGCGGCGCATCCGGCGCCTGCGCTCTGAAGACCGCTCGTCCTCGTTCAGGCCGCCCCAGGTGCCGTACTTCTCCGGGCGGCTCACCGCGTAGCTCAGGCACTCGTTGCGCACCGGGCAGGAGTTGCACAGGGCCTTGGCCTTACGCTCGCGGATCTCCCGCTCTGGCTGGCGCTCCCCGTCAGGGCCGAAGAACAGGACGACCTCCCGCCCGCGGCACGCAGCCTCATCCTGCCAGCCCCAGTTTGGCCGTTGCATCAGGGCGGCCTGGCGGCGTACCTCAGACATGGATAGCTCTCCTCGACAAAAGTCCGTGTTCGTTCGTGCCGTGCTCGTCGTTACTGCCCGTGCTGCGCCCCCTGGCGGTCACAACAGCGGTCTTGCAACTGCGGAACCTTCAGCGCACCTGCCAGGCAGGACGCAGAGAATCTCGCGCGATGCGGCATTCGCCCCGTCGCATCATGCAACGCGCGACACCGGCCAAGTGTTCCCGCGGATGGTGCGCTGTCCGCTGCGCAAGGAAAGCTCGTCGGCCGAAGCCACCGCGGACCGCCGGAACATCATGCCATCAACGGGTGCCGCGGCGCAGGCGAGACGGTGAATAATGTCCGGCCCTGGAGATGGTCTCCGTCACACGAAGTGCGTAGGTGATCACGAAGTGGACAGACAGCATGCTTCCGGGCCACCATAGGCACCATGTCCGTGTCCGATGCAGCTCCGCTGCCTCGCGCAGGAGAGGTGTTCTTCGACGTCAGGGGCGACTCCCGGTGCATGCGGCTGAGCTGGTACGCCGACACCGGGGTGGCGGTCTTCAGCATCTGGCAGGGCCCGATGTGCACGGGCACCTTCCGGCTGCCGATGGGCGAGCTGGGCAGGATGATCGACACGTTGCGGCGGGGGCCGCAGCCTGGCAGGCCTGAGCGCGAGACCGGCGGCGGGCATCCCGACGAGGCGCCGCCGCCCGGATACGACCGCCAGTACGGCCAGGACTACGCCGATCCGCGTGATCGTCCCGCGGACCCTGGTTTCCCGCCGAGCCGCGGCTACGGCCCTGACTGGCCGGATCCGAGGCAGGCCGCGGGCTGGCAGCCCACGGTGGCCGCGGCTGCCGCCGACCTCGGCCCTGGCCGGGGCCGTGGCAGCACGAGGGATCTTGGCCAGACCAGAGACCTCGGCGCCGCCGTGGCTCCGGGCGCAGCGAGGGATCTTGGTCCTGGCGGCGGCTACCAGGACCTGAGCGGTAACCGGGACGGCTGGGACGCCGAGCCGGACAACGGTTACCAGGCCGAGCGGGACCGCGGGCCAGGCGGCGGCTATCCGGCCAGCCCCGGCAGCGGTTACCAGGCCGAGCGGGACCGCGAGGCGGCGGCCGGCTATGATTCTGACCGTTTTGTCCCGCCGTACGTGGCCGACCCGGCCACCGCCGACGCTCCGCCGGGCGACTACTTCACCAGGCCAGGCCCCGACCCAGGCCGGGCCGGCTGGGACCAGGAGCCCGGCACCGTGGCATTTCCGCAGTCGCCGAGCGGCCGGGCCTTCGACACCGATGGCGGGCAGTACCGGTTAGGTCGCCGTGGCGACACGCGGCAGGCGGGCGGGGCGGCCAGGCCAGCGCGCGACCGGCCGGAGGCCGGCCGGATCGCCAGGGACCAGTTCGAGCGTGACCGGTTCGGTGCGCCCTACGACCGCGGGGACCGGGCTGACCTGCTGCCGCCAGACATGCTGGAGTCTGGGGCACCACAGCAGCCGCCAGTGCACCGCGACACCGTGGCTGACCCTGACTACCTGGGCTACCAGGGCCGGGAGCCACGGCCGCGGCACGGCAGGGACGGCAGCAGCTAAAAATCCCGCAGCGAAAAGGGGCCGCGGCGCGGGCCGGAAACGAACGGCGGAAAACGATCGCTTCGCGCCGTTACAGCCTCGTTGCCGGTGGGGATATATTTGCGCGGGGGAAGGGGGATACGCAAGTGGCACAGAAGATCTCGGTCACATTCGCTTGTGACTATGACTCGAAAGAGATTCCCGACGGCGAGGCGCTGACGCGCGCGTTCAGCCTCGATGGCCGGGACTATGAGATCGACCTATGCGAGAAGCACAGCCAGAAATTCGATGAGGTGCTGCAGCGATTCGCGGACCGGGCCCGCAGGGCCAGTCACCGTACGTCCAAGCCAAAGCGCCGCACCACCGCGCACCGGCAGCGCAGTGCTGAAATCCGGTCCTGGGCACAGCGCAGCGGCATGGAGGTCAGTGACCGTGGCCGGATTCCCGCGAACGTCATCGCGAAGTACGAGGCAAATCACTAAGCGACTCGCTGGGCCGTTGGCAACGGCAATCTCGGGAGGCCGGCACCGCAGCTGCGGAAGCCGGCCTCCCGAATTCTGCAAGCTGTTGTGTGTGCTCGCGGTATCGGCGCCGAGCCGGGCTAGCTGACCGGGCAGCAAGCGCGCATCATGACAATGCCTGCGGCTGATCCCGCGGCGGCTCGGGCGGCGTGACCAGCAGCACGGCGGCGGCGAGTGCCTGCGAGTTGGGCAGCAGCGTCGGCCCGTCGCCGGTATCGAGCCTGACGTAGGTCAGGCTGACGTCGGTCACCGTGCCCTCGATCTGACCGGACAGCGCGCCCGACCTGAACCGGACGTGGTCACCGACCCGGAACGGCCTGGCGAACAGCAGCACCAGCCCGGCGAACAGGTTCGCCAGCGACTGCTGCGCCGCGATGCCGAGCAGCACGCCGGTGACCGCACCGCCGACCACCAGGCTGCGGATCGACACCCCGACCAGCTGCAGCGAGACAAGCAGGAAGCCGAACAGGCAGATCAGCAGCAGCGCGTACCTGACCACCCCGGCGTGCGCCTGGCCGATCAGCGGCTGCAGGCCCGATCGTGCCTTGCCGGCCAGCCCGATCGCGGCCGCCATCCCGAACACGAAGAATGCCGCAGCGGAGCTGTAGGCGATGATCTTGTCAGTGTCGATGTCGCCGACCGGGATGAGCCGGGTGATGTGGGTGTTGTTCCAGCCCTCGTCGTGCGAGAGCTGCGTGCCCCACCGGACCGCCACGCCAAGCGCGGCCAGCGCGATGATCAGCGAGATGATCGCACGCCAGGGCCTGGTCCTGGCACGCACCTTGGCCATCGAGGCGGCAATGTCCGCCTGGCGGCGTTCCCGCAGATCCACGTGCCTACGCTATCGGGGACCAGGCAGTGGCCGAGCGCAAGCACATGGCAGTGCCCCGGAGGACGTGAGTCCTCCGGGGCACCGTCGATGAGCTCCGGCCCGCTCGCTAGCGACTACAGGTCGAACAGCGGCTTGCCGACCGGGAACACCTGCTTGCCCTTCACGCCGTTCATCACGCCAGCCGCCGAGGTGTACCAGGCAGCCAGCGCGGTGATGACGCCGACGATGCCGCCGATCTTGATCAGCGCGTCGGTGCCACCGTCTGAAGCCGAGATCGTGAACTGACCGATGAACAGCAGGATCTCGGTGATCTCCAGGGTCAGGAACACCACAAAGACCGCCGTGTTCACCTGGGTGCTGATGATCAGCATGTAGGTGTTGAAGATGGCGAACGCGAGCAGGATCCAGCCAAGGTCACGGTTCGCCTCGAGCCCGGTGGTGTGCGGAGCCACGTCCTGCACCCACAGGTACAGGCCGATCCAGAACCCGCCGTAGGTGGAGAACGCGGTAGCGCCGAACACGTTCCTGTTACGGAACTCCCACATGCCCGCGAGCAGCTGTGCGAGCCCGCCGTAGGCGAACGCGTAGCCAAGCCACGCACTGCCGCTGGAGCTTGTGGCCCAGTGGGCATTGACAACCGACAGCAAGAACGTGGTCAGCGCGAAGCCGGCCAGCCCGAGCGGTGCGGGATCGGCTATCGCCGGCGCAGGCGCAGCTACGGGAGCATCATCTGTGCTCAACTAATTCCTCCTGGGGGGCATGCCTGCCAGCCGGTAGCGCACTGCGAGGACAAGGCAGGCGTATTGGATAGTGCGGAAGGAGCCGACAGGTCAGCAAGGCATGGCGGCCGGACCCCGGCCAGGCATGAAGCACTGGCCGTGCTATCCGCGCAGAACTGCACGAACTTGACCATCTGCGACCTTCCAGGTCTTCACACATGGCTCATCAGAACCAGGTGAAAGATCTGCACTGAGCGTAACGCCAGCCGCCGATCCTCTACTAGTCCCATTTTGTACAGCGGACACCAGCCGGCCTGCGCTGTTGCCGGCCGGGCTAGTCAGGAATGCTCAGGGCGAGGCGATCCGGCCGAGCTGCACCGGCACCTGTGCCGCCGCCGCCCGGTCGAGCAGGAACAGGGTGCGCTGGCGGCCGCGTGCGCCGGCCGCGGGCACCTGCACCGGGCCGGCGCCGGACAGCGCGAGCCGGACCGCGCCCGCCTTCTCCGTGCCGGAGGCCAGGATCCAGACCTCCCTGGCCGCGGTGATGGCCGGCAGCGTCAGCGACAGCCTGGTCGGCGGCGGCTTGGGCGCGCCGCGCACCGCGACCACCGTGCGCTCGGTCTCATACAGCGCAGGCAGGCCGGGAAACAGCGAGGCCACGTGCGCCTCGGGCCCGATGCCGAGCATCAGCACGTCGAACGACGGCACGGCGCCATGGTCCTCTGGCCTGGCCGCGGTGCGCAGCCACGCTGCGTAGCGGTCGGCGGCTGCCTCTGGATTGTCACCGTCTGGGCCGTCCGGCCCTGGCATCGGGTGCACATGCTCGGCGAGCACGTCCACGTGGTCGAGCAAGGCGGAGCGCGCACCGGTCTCGTTCCGCTCCGGGTCACCGGTCGGCAGGAACCGCTCGTCCCCCCACCAGATCTCCACCTGGCGCCAGTCGACGGCGTCCCTGGCCGGCGCGGCACCGAGCTCGGCAAGCACCTCGGTGCCGATGCCGCCGCCGGTCAGCACCACCGATGCCCGGCCGGCCGCGGCGCAGGCGTCAACCAGCTTGGTGACCAGCCGGGCGGCCACCGCCTTGGCCAGCAGCGGCCCGTCTTGGTGAACCAGAACCTCTGGCGCGGCGATGGCGCTACCTCCTCTCGGTCCGGCTCGCCGCCATCGCGGCGAGGGTCTCGCCGTACACCTCGTCGGGATACAGCGCCCGCAGCTCCTCGGCCAGCAGGTCCGCGGTTTCCCTGCGGTGCAGGGCCACGTGCCGGTCCGGCTGGCCGGGCAGGCTGAGCGTGGCGTTGCGGCCGTCCGGCCTGCTGATCGTGACCTCGCCGTCCTCGGTCAGCAAGGTCACCGAGGTGATGCCGGGGCCGCCGGACACGTCCCGGCGGAATGGCGCGCCCAGCCGCCTGCCGAGCCAGGCGGCCAGCAGGTCCGCACTCGGGTTGTGCTCCTCGGCGGCGACCACCCCGCCGGTGACCGTGCCGACACCGCCGTCCAGGGTCGCGGCGAGCAGCGACCGCCACGGCGTTGCCCTGGTCCAGCTGAAGTCGGTGTCGCCCGGCTTGTACGCGGCGGCGAGCGCGACCAGCGTCTCGGCCGGCGTGCCCGCGGACACCGCGTCGGTGATCCGGCGCTGCGCGAGCGCGCCGACCGGCTCGGCCGACGGCACCGGCGGCACGGTGCCTGGCCACCAGGTCACCACCGGGGTGTCCGGCACAAGCAGCGGCGCCACCACCGAGTCAGCGTGCAGGCTCATCAGGCCGTGCAGCCGCAGCAGCACGGTCTGGCCAGGCGCGCCGTCCCCGGTCCTGATCTCGGCATCGAGCCTGGAGTCGCCGCCCGCATCCCTGGTGATCACGCCGAGCACCCGGCTCGGGTGCGCCCGGCCGGCCTGGCTCGCCGCCCTGACCGCGTCATGCTGGCGCGACTCGTCGGTCATGATGATCAGGTTGAGCACCACCCCGGTGGTCGGGCCGCCCTGCTGGTCCCGTGCCCTGGCGAGCCTTGCCCGGATCTCGCCCGCGGTGGTGTCGGTCAGGTCCTCGATCATGGCCGTCTCTTCCGTCGATCAGCGCCTGCGCGCTGTCCTGTCAGCACCGCTAGATACGCCGCCAGGCGCGGCCGTCCCGAGCCATCAGCTCGTCGGCGCCCGGCGGTCCTGCGCTGCCTGCCGGGTACTGCTCCGGCTTGCCCTGGCTGGCCCAGAAGTTCTCGATCGGGTCCAGGATCTGCCAGGACAGCTCGACCTCTTCCTGCCGCGGGAACAGCGGCGGGTCGCCGATCAGCACGTCGAGCAGCAGCCGCTCGTACGCCTCAGGGCTCGCTTCGGTGAACGACTCGCCGTAGGCGAAGTCCATGTTGACGTCGCGTACCTCCATCGCCGAGCCCGGCACCTTGGAGCCGAACCGCAAGGTCACGCCCTCGTCCGGCTGCACCCTGATCACCAGCGCGTTCTGGCCCAGTTCCTGGGTGTCGGTGGCCGCGAACGGCAGGTGCGGAGCGCGCTGGAACATCACCGCGATCTCGGTCATCCTGGTCGGCAGCCGCTTGCCGGTGCGCAGGTAGAACGGCACGCCTGCCCACCGCCTGGTGTCGATGTCCAGCCGCACCGCCGCGTACGTCTCGGTGGTCGAGCTGGCCGGGATGCCGTCTTCCTCGAGGAAGCCGATCACCTCGATGCCGCCCTGCCAGCCGGCGCTGTACTGGCCCCGTGCGGTGCCAAGCGCGAGGTTGTCCGGCAGCTTCACCGCGGACAGCACCTTCTGCTTCTCCGCGCGCAGCGACTCGGCCGCGAACGACACCGGCTCTTCCATCGCGGTCAGCGCGAGCAGCTGGAGCAGGTGGTTCTGGATCACGTCGCGGGCGGCGCCGATGCCGTCGTAGTAGCCGGCCCGGCCGCCGATGCCGATGTCCTCGGCCATGGTGATCTGCACGTGATCCACGTAGCCGCGGTTCCAGATCGGCTCGAACAGCTCGTTGGCGAACCTGAGCGCCAGCAGGTTCTGCACCGTCTCCTTGCCGAGGTAGTGGTCGATCCTGAACACCGCGGACGCGGGGAACACCGAGTCAAGCGTCCGGTTCAGCTCCCGCGCGCTGGCCAGGTCGTGCCCGAACGGCTTCTCGATCACCACCCGGCGCCACGGCATCCGGCCGTGCTCCGGCTGCGGCGTGGACAGGCCCGACCGCTTCAGCTGGCCGACCACCTCGGGGAATGCCCTCGGTGGCACGGACAGGTAGAACGCGTAGTTGCCGCCGGTGCCGCGCTCGCGGTCCAGCTTCGCCAGCGTGGCTGCCAGGTTGTCGAACGCCTCGTCCTCGGCGAACTCGCCCCTGACGAACCTGATGCCCTCGGACAGCTGCCGCCAGACCGCGTCGCGGAACGGCGTGCGGGCGTGCGCCCGCACCGCGTCGTACACCTGCCTGTCGAAGTCCTCGTCGGTCCAGTCCCGCCGGGCGAAGCCGACCAGCGAGAAGCCGGGCGGCAGCAGCCCGCGGTTGGCCAGGTCGTACAGCGCTGGCAGCAGCTTCTTGCGGGCCAGGTCGCCGGTCACGCCGAACATCACCACGGCGCACGGCCCGGCAAGCCGCGGGATCCGCCGGTCCCGCGGGTCCCGCAGCGGATTGGCGGCGATCAGCGCCGCCTCGGTCGGCACGGTCATCAGCGATGCATCTCCGAGCTGATCGTGTCGAGCAGCTGCGTCCAGGACGCCTCGAACTTCTGCACGCCCTCGTCCTCGAGCACCTGCACCACGTCGTCGTAGTGCACGCCGAGCGCCTCGAGCCCGGCGATGACCTGGCGCGACTGCTCGTAAGTGCCGGTGATCGCGTCGCCGTGCAGTTTGCCGTGGTCCGCGGTGGCCATGATCGTGCCCTCTGGCATGGTGTTCACGGTGTGCGGCGCGGCCAGCTCGGTGACGTACATGGTGTCCGGGTAGGCCGGGTCCTTGGTGCTCGTCGACGCCCACAGCGGGCGCTGCAGCTTGGCACCGCGCGCGGCCAGCGCTGCCCACCTGGGCGTGGCCAGCCGCTGCTCGAACAGCTCGTAGGCGAGCCTGGCGTTGGCGATCGCGGCCTTGCCGCGCAGCTCCTGCGCCTCCGGCGTGCCGAGCTTGTCCAGCCTGCCGTCGACCTCGGTGTCGACACGGCTGACGAAGAACGAGGCAACAGACGCGAGCTGCCTGACGTTCCCGTCCGAAGCCTTTTCGAGGCCTGCCATGAACGCGTCGATCACCTGGTCGTAGCGCTGCAGGGAGAAGATCAGCGTCACGTTCACGCTGATCCCCTCGGCCAGGCACTGGGTGATCGCGGGCAGGCCCTCGACAGTGGCCGGGATCTTGATGAACATGTTCGGCCGGTCGACCAGCCACCACAGCGCGCGCGCCTCGGCGATGGTCTTCTCGGTCTCCCTGGCCAGCCGCGGGTCCACTTCGAGTGATACCCGGCCGTCCACGCCGTCGCTCGCGTCGTACACCGGGCGCAGCACGTCGGCAGCCCACCTGATGTCGTAGGTGGTGATGTCCCTGGACGCCTCGTCCACGCTGACCCCGCGCAGCGCCAGGTCGGCCACCTGCTTGGCGTAGGCGGAGCCGCTGGACAGCGCGTGCGCGAAGATCGTCGGGTTCGAGGTCACGCCGCGCACATGCTGATCCCGCATCAGCGCCGCGAGGTTGCCGCTGGTGAGCCTCTCCCTGCTGATGTCGTCAAGCCAGACAGCGACTCCCATGTCGGTGAGCTGCTGCAGCGTGTCGGTTGTCATGGCGCTGTCTCCCTTGCCGCGTGCCGCGTGTCCCTTTCTCAGCCTGCCGCCGTCGCCCGCTGCCGGGCAAGGCTCGCCCGGGCAGCCTGGGCGACGTTCGCCGAGGTAATGCCGAATTCGCTGAACAGCACCTGGTAGTCGGCCGAGGCGCCGAAGTGCTCGAGGCTGATGCTCTCGCCAATGTCGCCGACGTAGCTGCGCCAGCCAAGCCCGATGCCTGCCTCGACGCTGACCCGTGCCCTGACCGCGGGTGGCAGGACCTGGTCACGGTAGCCAGCGTCCTGTTCCTCGAACCACTCGATGCACGGCATCGACACCACCCGCGCCGCGATGCCGTCGGCGGCGAGCTGGTCACGCGCGGCGAGCGCGAGCTGCACCTCGCTGCCGGTGCCGATCAGGATCACGTCTGGCTTGCCGTCTGCCGCGTCGGCGAGCACGTAGCCGCCTCTTGCCGTGCCCTCCGCTGAGGCCAGGCCGGTAGCGGGGGAGCGGTCGTACACCGGAATGTTCTGCCTGGTCAGGCAGAACGCGGCCGGATGGTTGGTGCGCTCCAGGATGGTCCGCCAGGCCACCGTGGTCTCGTTGGCGTCGCCCGGCCTGACCACGTCGAGGTGCGGGATCGCGCGCAGCGCCCACAGGTGCTCCACCGGCTGGTGCGTCGGGCCGTCCTCGCCGAGGCCGATGGAATCGTGCGTCCAGACGTAGGTGACCGGCAGCCCCATCAGCGCGGCCAGCCTGACCGACCCGCGCATGTAATCGCTGAACACCAGGAACGTCCCGCCGTACGGCCTGGTCAGGCCGTGCAGCGCGATGCCGTTCAGGATGCCGCCCATGCCGTGCTCGCGGATGCCGAAGTGCAGCGTGCGGCCGTAGAAGTTGCCGGGGAACATCTTGGTCTGGTGGATCGGCGGGATAAACGACGGCTCGCCCTTCATCGTGGTGTCGTTGCTGCCAGCCAGGTCGGCCGAGCCGCCCCACAGCTCGGGCAGCACCGGCGCGAGCGCGGCGAGCACCGCCCCTGACGCCTTGCGGGTTGCCACGCCCTTGGCATCGGGCGGGAACGAGGGCAGTGCGTCGGTCCAGCCGTCAGGCAGCCGCCTGGCCGCCAGCCGGTCAAGCAGCGCGCGCTGCTCCGGGTGCGCGGCCGACCATGCGGTGAAGCCCTCATCCCAGCGCGCGTGCGCCTGCTTGCCGCGCTCGGCGACCTGCCTGGCGTGCGCGACCGCGTCGTCCTCGGCCGGGAAGCTGACGTCAGGGTCGAAGCCGAGCACCTTCTTGGTCTTGGCGACTTCCTCGGCGCCGAGCGCGGCACCGTGCGCGGCGCCGGTGTTCTGCGCGTCCGGGGCCGGCCAAGCGATGATGGTGCGCAGCGCGATGAACGACGGCGCCGTCGTGGTGTCCCGCGCGTTCATCAGCGCGTCGTAGAGCTGCTCGACGTTCTCGTCGTAGCCCTCGGCCTGCCGCCAGGACAGCCGCTGCACATGCCAGCCGTACGCCTCGTACCTGGCCGCGATGTCCTCGGACTTGGCGATGTTGGTGTCGTCCTCGATGGAGATGTTGTTGTCGTCGTACAGCACCACCAGGTTGCCGAGCTGCTGGTGCCCGGCGATCGCGGCGGCCTCGTGGCTGATGCCCTCCTCCATGTCGCCGTCGGACACGATCGCGTAGATGTGATGGTCGAACGGGCTGGTGCCCTCGGCCGCGTCCGGGTCGAGCAGGCCGCGCTCGCGGCGGGCCGCCATCGCCATGCCCACCGCGTTGGCGATGCCCTGGCCGAGCGGGCCAGTGGTGGTCTCCACCCCAGGGGTCAGCCCGTGCTCTGGATGGCCAGGGGTGATACTGCCCCAGGTCCGGTAACCGCGCAGGTCATCAAGGGTCAGCCCGTACCCGGACAGGTAGAGCTGGATGTACAGGGTCAGGCTCGAATGCCCGCATGACAGTACGAACCGGTCCCGGCCAAGCCAGCCAGGGTCGGCCGGGTCATGCCGGAGGATCCGCTGGAACAGCAGGTAGGCGGCGGGCGCGAGACTCATTGCGGTGCCCGGATGGCCAGAGCCGGCCTGCTGCACCGCGTCCATGGCCAGGACCCTGATCAGGTCCACCGCCCGCTTGTCGGTCTGCGACCAGTCGAACGTGCTCACGGCTCACCCCGTTCATGCGTTGCGAAGGGCCAACAAGAACCGACCATATCCCGGCCGGTGCCAGGCTAACTTCGCAGCCAACTGAACACAGCCGGGCTAGCACTGCTCCGCCAGGTAACCGTCCCGTGACGCGGCGGCTGTCGCAGTCAGTCGCCGAGCGACCTGAGGAAGCCGAGGATCGCGGCGTTCACCTGCTCCGGGTTGGTCATGTTGGCGGCGTGCGTGCCGCCTTCGACCTGCAGCAGGGTCACCGGGCCTGCCAGGCCGTCGCGCACCGCCTCGGCGCGCGCCATCGGGATCGCCGCGTCCGCCGTGCCGTGCACGATCAATGCCGGGCAGCTGATCTCGCCGAGCCTGCCGGTGATGTCATCGCGGTCCATCAGGCAGCGGAACGCGAAGTCCTGCCCCGCGGTGTCCTGCGCCGCCCACTTGGCCAGCCAGGGCGCCCAGTCGATGACGCCGTCTGGCGGGCCGAGGATGACCGCGGCGACCAGTTCCTG
Source organism: Streptosporangiaceae bacterium (assembly GCA_030039155.1). GTDB lineage: Bacteria > Actinomycetota > Actinomycetes > Streptosporangiales > Streptosporangiaceae > JOPF074. The sequence continues at coordinate 11,299 of JASHQL010000479.1, forward strand.
CACCGGCTCAGGGCCCTGCTCGAGCCAGATCGCCTCCATCTGCTCGTAGCTCTCCGCGGTGGCCGGGTCCTCGAGCCCGGCCTGGGTGTCGATGAGCACCAGACCGCGCACCCGGTCCGGCGCCAGCATCGCCGCGCGCAGGCTGAGGAACCCGCCCTGCGACATGCCGCCGAGCACGGCCCGGCCGACGTCGAGGTGGTCGAGCAGCGCGAGCGCGTCTCGCGCCGAGTCCCAGTAGCTGAACGGCCCGGTGGCCGGGGTGCCGCCGAAGCCGCGCTCGTCCCAGGTGATCACCCGGAACTCCGGCGCGAGCGCGTCGACCTGCTGGCCGAACATCGTGTGGTCCATCAGGAAGCCGTGGCTGAGCAGGACGGCGGGACCGTCGCCGCCGCTGTCGGCGTAGCTGATGTCGGTACCGTTCAGGTGTGCAGTCGGCATGGCCGCCAAGGTACCGCGCGGCGACTTCGCGCCGGAAGTGCGGTTAATTCCGGACCGGCTCAGGGTTGCGTTCGGCGGCGGCGGCCGCCATGATCGAGCCGCGATCCCGCAGCGTGTACGGGATGAACAGCGCGGTGATCCAGATCGCGACCGACCCGGCCACGTGCACCCAGACCAGGCCGGCCGGCAGGTGGTTGAAGTACTGCACGTACCCGATCACGCCCTGGATGCCGATCATCACGGCCAGCAGCCAGCTCAGCCGCTGTGTCCTGGCCGGCGCATCGGCCACCCGCAGCCCGACGACCAGCGCGATCACCAGCCCGCCGAGCAGCCAGCCGATGTCGGCGTGGAACTGGGTGACGCCGGTCAGCGGCAGGTGGTACCTGGGCACCGGCTTGCCGTCTGGCATGGTGCCGCCGGCCAGCGGGCCGGTGCCGGTCACCACGGTGCCCGCGGCCAGCATGACCGCCACCATTCCGGTCACGCCGAAGGCCAGCAGCCTGATCTCCCTGCGCACCAGCGGCCTGGCCGGGACCGCCGCCTCCTGGCAGCGTACGTACAGTGCGACCGTCGCCACGATCAGCGCCGCCGAGGCGAGGAAGTGCACGGAGACCACGCCAGGGTTCAGGTTGGTCTTCACCACGATGCCGCCGATGATCGCCTGGGCGAAGATGCCGCCTGGTTGCGCGGCGGCCAGCCAGACCAGGTCCCTGCGGCGGCGGCCGCCCGGCTTGAACTGCCAGGCGGCGATCGAGATCAGCACAGCGACTATGAAGATCGCCACGGTGACCAGCCGGTTGCCGAACTCGACCCACCGGTGGATCAGCGGGTCACCGGTGGTCCCGGCCGCGACGACGCTGTGCGCGGTGCAGGCTGGCCAGTCGGGGCAGCCAAGGCCGGACTGGCTGAGCCGGACCGCCGCGCCGGTGAGGATGATCGCGGCCGAGGCGATCAGCCCGGCCAGCGCGATCCTGCGCATGGCGACCGGGGTGGGCGCGAGAATGGCACGCACCGCGGAGATCAGCCACCCGTGCGGACCGCGCCGGCCGCCGGCGCTCGCGCTTGGCGCTCCTGGCGTCGCGATCTCTCCGGTCACCCCGACATGGTATTAGGCCTCGGGCTGGGCTGTGCCCTCGCGGGAAGCACCTGCGCAGGCGACGATCACGCAGCAGATGGCCAGCCACTGCGGCACGCTCAGCGACTGGCCGAGCAGCAGCAGGCCGATCAGCGCGGCCACCGCGGGCTCCAGGCTCATCCAGATGCCGAACACCCTGGCGGGTATCCGGCGCAGCGCCTCAAGTTCGAGCCGGTACGGAATCACCGATGAGAGCAGGCCGATGGCGGCGCCGGCGGCGATCACGCCCGGCCGCCACATGGCCAGGTCCGCATCGGCCAGCGCCGGGCCGGTGACCACGACGGCGGCCAGCACCATCGCGATGCCGAGCCCTGACGACCCGCTGAACCGCCGGCCGGTGGACCGGCTGAGCAGGATGTAGGCAGCCCAGCAGGCGGCGGCGATCAGCCCGAACACCACCCCGGCCGCGGCCGGCCCGATGCCGCCGGTCAGGCCGTTGTGCTGCCGGTACGCGGTAGCTGCCACGCCGGTGCCGCCACGGGTGAGCAGCGCCACCCCGAGCCCGGCCAGTGCGACCCAGAGCAGGTCAAGCCAGCGCCTGGACGATGCCACCGCCACCGCGAGCGGGCCGAGGAACTCGATGGTGACCGAGATGCCGAGCGGGATCCTGGCGAACGACTGGTAGATGCTGTAGTTCATCAGCCCGAGCACCAGGCCGAAGGTCAGCACCACCACCGCGTCCCGCCAGGCCCGGTCGGCGATGATCCGCCGCGCCGAGCCGGCCATCGCCCGGCCGCCGATGACGGCCAGGATGATGGCGGCCGACCACAGCCGGAGCCCGGTCACCCCGGCCGGCGCTACCTGGCTGAACAGCTTGGCGGCAAAGCCAGCGCCGAGCTGCACCGAGACGATGCCGGTGCAGACCAGCACCGAGGGCGGCACGGCAGCGAGCGGTGCGTTGTGTTGCTCCGGCTGCAAGCCGCTGACCGCCTACTCCCAGCGGAAGGTGCGCGCGGCCAGGCCGATGCCCAACGCTGCCCAGATCAGCAGCACGACCAGGTCACGGACCGGCAGGCCGCCAGCATGCGCGAGCACCGAGCGCAGCCCGCTGGCCAGCGCGCCGCCGGGCAGCGCGGTGAGCACCGGGCGCATGCCGGCCGGGAACTTGCTGAGCGGGAACAGGATGCCGCTCAGCCCCAGCATGATCAGGTAGAGCAGGTTCGCCGCGGCCAGCGTCGCCTCGGCCCGCAGCGTGCCGGCCATCAGCATGGCCAGCCCGGTGAACGCCGCGGTGCCCGCCACCAGCAGCAGCGGCACCCAGAGCGCCGCGGCCGGGGCGGCCAGCGGCCGCCAGCCAAGGGCGGCGCCGAGCGCGAGCACCAGCGCGACCTGTCCGACCTCGACCGTGAGCACCGTCACTGCCTTGGCGGCGATCAGGCCTGGCCTGGACAGCGGCGAGGCGCCGAGCCGCTTCAGCACCCCGTACCGCCGGTCGAAGCCGGTGCTGATCGCCTGGCTGGTGAACGCGGTGGACAGCACGGCAAGCGCAAGGATGCCAGGCACCTCGAACGCCAGCCTGCCGATCTTGCCGACGCTGACCAGGTCCGCCTTGCCGAACGCGAGCAGCAGCAGCACCGGGATCACCAGCGTGAGCAGCAGCTGCTCCCCGTTGCGCAGCAGGATGCGCAGGTCGAGCCCGGCCTGCGCGCGGACCATCCTGGGCAGCGGTGCCGCGCCAGGAGCCGGCGCCGGCCACTGGCCGGCCAGGCCGGGGGAGTCCAGCGGGGTCGTCCCCGCAGCGCGGGACAGCTCGGTCATGACCGCAGCTCCCGCCCGGTCAGCTCGAGGAAGACGTCCTCCAGCGTCCTGCTCTCGATCCGCAGGTCCTGAGCGAGCACGCCGTGCTCCGCGCACCACGCGGTGACCGAGGCGATCAGCTGCGGATCGACCCGGTCGGGTACCTCGACCAGGTAGTGCCCGGCCGGCGACTCCTTCGCGGCGCTACCCGCCGGCAGCGCGCTGATCAGGGCGTCGGTGTCAAGCCCAGGCTCGGCCCTGAACCGCAGCTGGCCGACGGTGCCGGTCAGGTCGGCTGGCGACCCGGCCGCGACCACCTGGCCGTGGTCGACGATCACGATCTGGTCGGCGAGCCGTTCCGCCTCTTCCATGTAGTGCGTGGCCAGGATGACCGCGGTGCCCGCAGCGCGCAGGCTCTCGATCATCTCCCAGGTCGCGTGCCGCGCCTGCGGGTCAAGCCCGGCGGTCGGCTCGTCCAGGAACACCAGCTCGGGCCGGCCGATGACCGCGGCGGCCAGTGACAGCCGCTGCTGCTGGCCGCCGGACAGCCGCTTGTACTGGGTGCCGGCGCAGCCGGTCAGGCCGAGCCGGTCAAGCAGCTGGGCCGGGTCGAGCGGGCTGGCGTAGAAGCTGGCCTGCACGCGCAGGTACTCACCGGCCCGCGCCGCGGTGGGCACGCCGCCCGCCTGCAGCATCACGCCGACCTTGGGCCGCAGCTGGCGCGCGTCGCGGGCCGGGTCGAGGCCGAGCACCCGTACCGTGCCGCCGTCCGGCTTGCGGTAGCCCTCGCAGGTCTCGATCGTGGTGGTCTTGCCGGCGCCGTTCGGCCCGAGGATCGC
>JASHQL010000045.1 GCA_030039155.1 Streptosporangiaceae bacterium
TCGCGCCGGTACCAGGCCGGATAGGCGCGCAGCAGCAAGCAGCAGCGCCGCTGCAGCGGGGTCACGCAGGGCTCGCCTTCCGCGCGCTGCCGTCCGCTTGCAGCCGACGGCCCCGGTCCGTTACCAGCCGGGCAGCTTCGGCCATCCGAATCGCCTCGGCCCGCAGCGCGCCAGTGCCAGCCGACGTGAGGCCGTAGGACCGGCGCGCCCTGCCACTGACGATCTCCTCGCGCACCAGCTCCACGTAGCCCTCAGCGGTGAGCCGGTCCAGCGCCGTGTACAGCGTCCCGGTGGCCAGCCGGACCCGGCCGCCGGACAACTGCGCAGCGCGCTGGATGATCGCGTACCCATGCAGCGGCCCGTCGAGCAGCGACGCCAGCACGAAATAGGTCGGCTCCCGCATCCCCACGCGACCATGATAAGTAGCTAGCCGACATATAGCGAGTGAGAATGCGCCTGTAGCTAGCCGCCGAGATCGACGATGGCGGCCACCGGGCCGCCGCCATCTGGCCCCTGATGGGCCGCCGAGACCGAGACGAACACCGCGGGATCTCCGGTCACCGCCGAGGCGACGCCGCCGACGCACGCCTTGATCTGCCGGTGCCAGTGCACGTCGGAATCGTCAAGCATGGCGTTGCGCCATCCCCTGACCTGGCCGTCCTGGCTCGCCTCGCACTTGAGGAACACGTTGACCAGGCGCCCGGCCAGGTCATCGGGATGCGGCCGGTCAGGCAGCGCCAGCCCGGCGTTCCTGATCGCCGCCCAGATGCCGTCGGCGTCGAGCGCGTCTCGCATCACCGAATGCCCGATCCGGTACCGGCCGCCGATGCCGCGCACGTTGCCGGCCACCACCACCTGGGCCCTGTCGAGTTCCACGCCAGATGAGCAGGACGCCACCGACGAGCACAGCTCGCGGTCGCGCATGATGTCGGCGTCGGCCGGCATCTCGACCTCACCGAGCGCCACCGCGATGCCGAGCGCCGCGGTCCCGTTGGACACGTCCATGGATTCGCCGGTGTTCTCGGTCCACACCGTCTGGCCGCGGCGCTTCGCGTCGCGGATGGTGTGGATGGTCAGCAGCGGCGTCTTGGTCTGCACGTAGTGCACGTCAGCCGGGTCGGTGATGCCTGCCTGCGCCATGGCCAGGCGCACCGCGGCCGCCACCTTGGTGACCATGGCGGTCCTGCCGATGTCCTCTGGCAGCAGCGGCTCGCTCATCGCGAACCCGATCGACAGCCGCGGCTCGTCGGTCCGCTCCGCTGCCTCGGCCGGCTTCGTGGCGAACACCGTGGCATGCGGGCTGATCACCCCGTCCGTGCCGCCTGACCAGACGATCGGCACCTGCGCGACCGCCGCCGCGTCCCTGCTGCCCTTGGCCACGAGCACCTCACGGAACGCGCGGTCGGCCAGGATGCGGGTGTAGTCGTTGACCCCGCCGTTGCCCTCTGTCTTGCCGATGACCGCGATGACGCGGTCGGCCTGCAGCACCCCGGCATCGATGAGCTTGGCTAGCTCGCTGGCGTCGGACACGTGCTGCAGCGGCACCTTGCGCACCTCGATCGGCTCGGGCAACTGAGCCACCTCCTTGACGGCTTACGGCATGACAACGGTGCCGGCCTGGCCGGCCAGCGCATCGGCGATCCGATGCAACGAGGTAATGATCGCCCGGCCGCCGCGCTCGGCGAACCGGCAGGCCGCCTCCACCTTCGGGCCCATGCTGCCCGAAGGGAACTGCCCGGAAGCGGCAAGCGCCCGCATCTGGCCGACCGGCACCCTGCCGAGCGCGCGGGCTTGCGGCGTGCCGAAGTCCACCATGACCGACTCGACGTCGGTGGCGATGATCAGCGTGCCCGCGCCGAGCTGGCCGGCCAGCACGGCGGCGGTCAGGTCCTTGTCGATCACCGCTTCCACTCCGCGCAGCGTCCCGTCCGGGTCCCTGACCACCGGCACGCCGCCGCCACCAGCGCACACCACCACGTACCCGGCGGCCAGCAGCGCCGCCGCCGCCGGTGCCTCAAGGCAGCACAGCGGCTCGGGTGATGCCACCACCCGGCGCCAGCCACGGTCGCCCAGGTCGCGCCAGTGCTGGCCGTGCGCGATCAGGTCGGCGGCCTGATCGGCGGGCAGGTAGCGGCCGATCGGCTTGGTGGGCTCGGCGAAGTGCGGGTCGGCCGGATCGACCAGCGTGCGCGAGACCAGCACCGCGGTCGGGATGTTGCTGCCGCGCCTGGCCAGCGAGGCGGCCAGCGCGTTCATCAACAGCACGCCGATGGTGCCCTGGGTCTGCGCACCGCACCAGTCGAGCGGCACCGGCGGCACCACCGACGCCGCGATCTCGTTCTTCACCAGCAGGTTGCCGACCTGCGGGCCGTTGCCGTGGGTGAGCACCACCTGGGTGCCCGCGGCGACGATCTCGGCGATCGACTCGGCGGCGATCGCGATCGCCGCCTGCTGGTCGGCAGGCCGCGCGCTGCCGTCCGGCGCGGTCATCGCGTTGCCGCCAAGCGCGATCAGCACGCTCATACCCAGTCCACCTCGGCGGAGGTCGCGCCGCCTGCCAGCGCCGGGTAGCCGGGCCCGCGGTCGAAGAACGGCCTGGCCTCAGGTCGCGCCGCCCGCATGCTGGCCCGCCTGGCGGCGGTGGCCGGCTGGTCCGGCACCGGGTCGTCGGGCTGCCCGGCCAGCACGACCCCGTAGTCGGCAGTAGCGGCGGCCGGCGACACCTTGCCCCAGCGGACGTCACGCGCCACCAGGTCAGGATCACGGTCAAGCGGGTCGCCCCAGCCGCCGCCGCCGGTGGTCCTGATCCTGATCACCGTGCCGGCCGGCACGAACTCGCTATCGGCCAGCGCGTCGACGTCGCGCTCGGCGGCACCGCCAGGGTCGATCGTGACCTGGAACGGCCGCCCGGCCCGGCCGCCATGCACGCCCCAGCAGGACAGGATCGAGCGGTCGGCGATCGACATGAAGTAGCCGTCCTCGCGCATCCTGATGATCTTCTCGTAGCCGAGGCCGCCGCGGAACTTGCCTGGCCCGCCGGAATCGACCGCGAGCCCGAGCCGCTGCACCAGCAGCGGGAACCTGGCCTCGGTGAACTCGGCAGGCAGGTTGCGCGAGTCTGGCACCACGTGGATGGTGTCCTCGCCGTCGGCGTAGTACCGCCCGCCAGAGCCGCCGCCCAGCACCTCACGCATCAGGTACGGCTCGCCGGCCGCGGTCTGCCCGTAAAAGCCGGTGTACCTGATCGTCTCCTGGTCGGCGGGCATCCGGCCGCCGACCGCCTTGGCCAGCGTGCCGGCGAACACGCCGAGCAGCCGCAAGATCACGAACGTGCGGGCGTTCGTCGGCGCCGGGAACACCGGCGTGAGCAAGGTGCCAGGCGGCGGGAACCGCATCTCGATCAGGTCGACGACGCCCTCGTTCACGTCAAGCTCGGCCATCCGCTCCGGCGTGTCCGCCAGGTTGCGCAGGATCGGGGCGAGCCACTTGGCCAGGAAGTTGCCGCCTGAATAGTTCGCGCAGTGATTGATCGGCCCCTTGGCCTGCGGGCCGGTCCCGGTGAAGTCGAGGATCAGCCTCGGCTCAGGACCGGCGGTCCTGGTCAGGGTGATCCGCTGAGTGTGCAGCCTGGGCTCGTCCACCCCGTCGTGCTCGGCGTAGTCCTCCCAGGTCCAGGTGCCGGCCGGGATCTTGGCCAGGATCTCCTGCCGGTAGGTCCTGGTCGTGCTGGCCACGATCTCGTCGAAGCACGCCTCGACGGCGGCGCGTCCGTAGCGGTCGAACAGCTCAGCCAGCCTGCGCGCGCCAAGGAGGCAGGCGGAGCACTCGGCGTCCAGGTCGGCCGCCAGCGAGTCCGGCATCCGCGAGTTGCGGGTCATGATGGTCAGCGCGGCCAGGTTCGGCACGCCTTCGTCCCACAGCCGGATCGGCGGCACCATCAGGCCCTCCTCGAAGACGCTGGTGGCGTGGCTCGGCATGGACCCTGGCACCGCGCCGCCGATGTCATCGTGGTGGCCGAATGCCTGCACGAACGCCACGACGGTGCCTGCCCGTTCGGACGACCCTTCCGCAGGCTCGGCGTGGAACACCGGCACGGTCACGCACAGGTCGGGCAGGTGCCCGATGCCGCCTTCGGACAGGTAGACGTCGTTGTGGAAGAACACGTCGCCTGGCCGCATGGTGGCCGGCGGGAAGTCCCTGGCCACCGGGTGCACCAGCGCGCTGTAGGACCGGCCGGTCAGCTTGCGCAGCCGCCGGTCATGGATGCCTGCCCTGAAGTCGTGCGCGTCCCTGATCATCGGCGACCGCGAGGTGCGCGCGATCGCGGTCTCGACCTCCTTCTCGATCGAGGCCAGGCTGCCCGCGATGATCTCGACAAGCACCGGGTCGACCTGCGCTGCCGCCGCCATCTAGCCGCCTCCAGACCTGATCAGCAGGTTGCCGAAGTTGTCGACACGCACGCCGAAGCCCGGGTGCACCGGCACGGTGGCGCCGTATTCCTCGATGACGGCGGGCCCGGTGAGGGTGTCGCCGGCCGCCAGCCGGGGCCGCCAGTACACCGGCGTCCGCACCGCGGCCGCTGACCTGGCGAATACCACGGGCCGGTGCCCGGTCAGCGCGCGCTCCTGGCCGCCGTCACCAGGTGCCAGCTCGGCCAGCTTCGGCCGCTGGATCGGCCCGATCCCGGTGACCCGGAGATTGACCCACTCCACCTGCTGCCGCTGATCGCCGCTGAAGTCGTACCCGTACAGCGCGCGGTGCTGGGCGTGGAACGCGGCAACCGCGGCGCCGGCGACCTCGGCCCAGGGCCCGTCCGCCCGCACCGGCACCCGCAGCTCATAGGCCTGCCCGAAGTAGCGCAGGTCCGCCGACCTGAGCAGCCGGTGCCGGCCGGCCGGGAACCCCTGCGCCAGCAGCGCCGCCCGTGCCTGGCCGGCCAGCTCGTCGTACCGTGCAGCCATGACCTGGTAGTCGAGCTGACCGTGCCTGGCTATGCAGGTGCGCACGTACTCGGCGCGCACGTCGACGGTCAGCAGGCCGAATGCCGACACGTTGCCAGGGTTGGGCGGGACCAGCAGGCCGCGCAGCCCGAGTATCTCGATCAGCGGGCAGCCAAGCAGCGAGCCGGACCCGCCGAACGTCACCAGGGTGAAGTCGCGCACGTCGAGGCCGCGCTTGACGGTGATCTGGCGCACCGCGTTGGCCTGGTTCCAGGCCGAGATCTCCAGGATGCCGGCCGCGCAGTCCGGCCAGGTCATGCCGAGCCTGGCGGCCAGGCCGGCCAGCCCGGCCCGCCCGGCCGCCTCGTCGAGCGGCATCTCCCCGCCGAGCAGGTGCGGCGGGATCCGGCCGAGCGCCAGGTGCGCGTCGGTGACCGTGACCTCGCGACCGCCCCTGGCGTAGCACAGCGGGCCCGGGTCGGCGCCGGCCGACCGCGGGCCGACCTTGAGCGTGCCCTCGGGCGAGAGCCAGGCCACCGAGCCGCCGCCCGCCCCGACGGTCACCACGTCGACCATCGGGATCTTCGACGGGTACGCGCCGACCGCGCCCTCGGTGGTGAGCGCGGGCTCACCGGCCACCACCACCGCCACGTCGCTGGAGGTGCCGCCGCCGTCGCAGGTCAGCACCCGGTCGATCCCGGCGTTGTGCGCGGTCATCGCCGCGCCGACCGCGCCTGCGGCCGGCCCGCTCAGCACGGTGCTGATCGGCCTGCCGATCACCTCGTGGGCGGTGGCCACGCCGCCGCCCGAGGTCATCACGTGCAGCGGCACGGCACCGCTGCGCAGCTCGGCCAGCTGCGCTGAGATGGCGGCCAGGTACCGCGACATCCGCGGCTTGACCGCGGCGTCGATCAGCGTGGTCATTGCCCGCTCGTACTCCCGGTACTCGGGCAGCACCAGGCAGGAAAGCGAGACGACCGCGCGCGGGTGCTCGCGGGCCAGCACGCGTGCCATCTGCTGCTCGTGCGCCGGGTTGGCGTAGGAGTGCAGCAAGCAGACGCCGATCGTGTCGATGCCGCGGTCAGCGAACCAGCGCGCGACCTGTGCCGCCTGTGCCTCGTCGAACGGCTCAAGCTCGGTCCCGGTATGGTCGAGCCGCCCTGGCACGGTCTTGACCAGGTCGGGCGGCACGATCCGGTCTGGCTTGACCCAGAAGTAGGAGTTGCCGTAGCCGTCAGGCACCGACTGCCTGGCGATCTCGAGCATGAACTCGAACCCGTCGGTGGTGATGAAGCCGAGCTGGCCGACCTCGCCCTCGAGCAGCTGGTTGGTGGCGATCGTGGTGCCGTGGCTGACCGCGGCGATCGCCTCGGGACCTGCGCCGGCCAGCCGGAGCACCTTGGCCAGCCCGGTCATGAAGCCCTCGGCCGGGTCGTCGGGCGTGGTCGGCGTCTTGGTGACGGTCAGCGCGCCGGTGCGCTCGTCGAAGGCCACCACATCGGTGAACGTGCCGCCGGTGTCGATGCCGATCCGCAGCCGCGGTGTCAGTGGGTCCGTCATCTCACTGCGAAGCCGGGCCCACTGGAATGGTGTTCGCTCAACATCAGCGCGCCCTCCGGCCGAGCAGGCCGCCGATCAGCACGCCGGCCAGCGCGACCGCCGCGCCGACCAGCACGCCACGACCGAAGTCGGCACCGTGCGACGCCGACCCGGCACGGGCCTGCGCGACAAACGCAGTGGCCGGCTGGCCGCCGTTGGCCAGCTGGCCGACCGTCACCGGGACCGCCTGCATGGCGGGAACGACAGCCTTCCCGGCGAGCACGTCGTCGACAGCGGCGAAGAACTCCGCTGCCATCCGCTTCGCCACGCTGGCCAGCATCCGCTGGCCGACCCCCGCCAGCATGCCGCCGATCTCGGCGTCGGCGTCGTAGCTGAGCTCGGTGAACCCCTCGCTGGTATCGGACAGCGTCACCCGCACGCTGGTGCGCACCGTGCCAGGCCCGCCGGAGCCGCTGGCGACCATGCGGAACGAACTCGGCTGGCGCTGTTCCGACAGCGCGATCTCGCCCGAGTAGGTGCCGCGGACCGATGCCAGGCCGGCGGTGACCGTCATCCGGTAGGCGTCAGGACCGGTCGCCTCGAGCAGCTCGCAGCCGGGGATCGTCGCCACCAGCACGGCCGGGTCGGTCAGCGCGTCCCACACCCGCCCGGCCGGCGCGTGCATGGTGGCCACTCCGGTTATCTTCATGACGCCCGCTTCCGCAACTCGAACAGGTCAGACGGTGACATCGGCATGGACCTGACCTGGATGCCCTCGGCATCCTCGATGGCGGCCGCGATGACCGCGGCACCAGGGATGACGCCGGCCTCGCCGGCGCCCTTGATGCCGAGCGGGTTCAGCGGCGACGGCGTCTCCAGGTGGTCGATCTCGATCCGCCGCGGCACCTCGCTCACGTACGGCATCAGGAAGTCCATGAACGAGGCGTTGATCAGCTGGCCGGACTCGTCGTAGGCCATCCGCTCGTACAGCGCGCCGCCGACGCCCTGGGCGACGCCGCCGTGGATCTGTCCCTCGACGATCCGCGGGTTGATCATCCTGCCGCAGTCGTGCACCACGCAGTAGCGCAGGATCGTGACCTCGGCGGTGTCCGGGTCGGTCTGTACGATCGCCGCATGCATGCCGCTGGCGAACGTCGACCGGACCGGGGAGAAGAACGCGCGCCCCTCGATGCCTGGCTCGTCGTCCTCGGCCACCGGCGGCTTGCTGATGTCACCGCCGGCGAACTGGGTAGCTGCCTTGGCCGCGTCGTCGAAG
>JASHQL010000480.1 GCA_030039155.1 Streptosporangiaceae bacterium
GCGGTCCTGCCGGTGGCGGCGTACTTGGCGCGCGCCCGGCTGATGTACTGCCTGACCGTGTTCTCGCTGATCGACATGCGCTTCCCGACCGAGGCCTTCGACATGCCCTGGAACCACAGCAGCAGCGCCTGCAGCTCCTGCTGGGACAGCACCGGCCGGGCCGGGCGCTCGTCGGCGAGCATCGCCCTGGCCTGTGACCTGGTCACGTACGGGCGGTCGGCGGCGGCGGCCAGCACTGCCTCGACCAGGTGATCGCGGCCCTCCTCCTTGGACACGTACGCGTGCGCGCCGTTGTCCAGCGTCTCCATCACGATCGCCGGATCGCTGTGCCCGGAGAACGCCACGACCCGGTACCCGGCCGCCACCAGCGCCGGGATCTGCCCGGTGACCAGCTCTCCGGACAGCTCCAGGTCAAGAATGACCACGTCGGCCGGCCGCCCTGGCATGCCGCCAAGGCCGGTGAGGTCGCGCGCCGTGTGCACCAGCCGCACCCGCTCGCCTGGATCAGACCGGATCCAGGACGCCACCCCCTCGGTGACGACCGGATGGTCTTCGATGATCGCCACCGTCACTGGCTGTTCCATCGCGCCTCCGCCCACAGGGTGCCGCCATCTTGCTGATGTTCGATGGCGACCCCGTCGCCGTTCGCCGGCAGCCGGACGGCGGCGCCGGTGTCGGCGACGAAGCTGACCGCGATCCCGGCGGCCATCGCCACCAGGGTGATCCGCGCGTGGCTGCGCGCGGCGGTCAGGATCGCGATGGCGGCGTCGGTGATGACCCGCCTGGCCGGGCCCGGCAGCTGCGGCAGCAGACCGGCAGTCTCGATCTCGACGGCGACCCCGCGCCGCTCCGCCACGTCCGCGCTCGCGTACAGCTCGTGCACCAGCGAGAGCGGTACGTCCTCATCCCCTTCGGCAAGCAGCCGGCGCAGCCTGGCCGCCTGGACCGCGCAGCTGTTGCGCAGCCGGGCATCGCCAGGGTCGGCCGACCCCGCCGCGAGCTCGGCCACCAGCGGGACCGCGCTTTCCTGCAGCGCCAGCCAGCGGGTGTGCCTGGCGGCCCGGATGATCTCGGCGGTCGCGGCCCGCTCCCGCGCGGCGTGCTCGCTCCGCACCGCGGTCGCCGCCTGGCCGGCCGCCACGTCCAGCGCCCTGACCCCCACCGCCACCGCCACCTGCGCGCCGGTCGACCAGGCCAGCACGGCCAGGTACCCGGCCAGGTCGGCGCGATGCAGCCCGTCCGATAGCTGCACGCCAAGGGTGGCCAGCGCCTCGGCGGCCAGGAAACAGGCAAGCTCGGTGAACCGGCGGCGGAGCAGCACCAGCACGCCGGTCCAGCCGGCGCTGCCCCAGGACCAGTTGACCGCAAGCATCTGCCCGGCCGGGCTGGCCGCCGCCGCTGCCGTGCTGGCCGCGAGCGCGGTGCCGGCCACCGCCCAGGCGGGCAGCCAGCCTGGCGCTCCGCGGAGCACCAGGATCGACCCGACGGTGATCGCCAGCGCCATGACCAGCCACATGGCGCCCTGGAACGCGAACGAGCTGTAGTCCTCCCGGTTGCGCAGCAGCTGGCCGCCCGCTCCGGCCAGATGCCAGCCCGCGACCAGGAAGACCACCGCGACGGTAAAGGCACGCTGGTAGCGGCCCGACATCATCGCCGTCGGCTGGATCGCGGTCCGTGCATCCCTTGGCAGGCGCTGCGCCCCCTGGGGAGACCCCAGACTCCGTTGGCCTTGGACCTCCCCGATCATGCCGGCCAGCTCACGGTGACGGTGGTGCCGGCGCCGGGCCGGCTGGCGATCGCGGCCCGGCCGCCTGCCGCCAGCATCCGGCCGCTGATCGACTCGCGGATGCCACGGCGTGAGGGCGGGGTGGTGGCCGGGTCGAACCCGCGGCCGCGGTCGGTGATCTTGACGACCGCCCAGCCCGCGCCGCCGTTGACGGTGACGTCGGCCCGGCCGGTCCCGGCGTGCCGCTCGACGTTGCGCAGCGCCTCGCCGACGCACGCGACGAGCTGGTCAGCGACCGGGGACGGCAGCGTGACCGGCGCCAGCTTCAGCCGCACGGCCAGGTCATCGGTGCTGGCAGCGGCCCGCTCCAGCATCGGCCGCAGGTCGGCAAGCGGCGCCGGGTCGGCCTGCACGGCCGGGGCGGCCTCGAGTCCCTGCAGCACCTGCAGGTCACGGGCCGCCTGCGCGACCAGCGCCGGGGACGGCCCGGCGAAGGCGCCGGCCGCGACCATGGTCAGGGTCGACAGCACGGTGTCGTGCAGCTGACGGTGCTGCTCGCGCTCGTCGGCGCGGCGTGCCTCCTCGGCCCTGATCCGCCGCTCGGTCTGCAGGCCGGCCGCGACGATCGCGTCGGCTTGCCTGGCGCCGCCGCGGATCACCGCCACCAGCCCGGCCGCGACCAGGGCCTCCACCGCGAGCAGCCAGCCGCCGGCCAGGTGCCCGGTGCCGATCCCGTAGGCCAGCACCTCGACCGCGGCCGCCGTCAGGCCCAGCCACATCCGCAGCGCGATCTGCAGGATGTACACCGACGTGCAGGCCAGCGGGAGCATCCAGGTCGTGTTGTCGCTGATCAGCGCGGCGGGCACCAGATGCTGCTGGACCAGCGCGAGCGCCGAGATCACCGCGGCGTCGGCCAGCACCACGACCTGCGTCAGCCCGGACCGCCGGATTTGCCAGCCGAAGAAGGCCGACCACAGGCACAGCACGGTCAGCGGCACGGCCAGCCACCAGCCTGAGGTCAGCCTGGTGGCGGCGAGCACGGCTATCGCGGTGAACAACACCGCGCCGCCGAGCCGCAGCGCGATCGCATACCAGCCGGCCAGCCAGTGCAGCGCCTGATCGGACGGCCCGGCGAAGCCCGGCCGGCGGGTGCGCGCAGTCGTCCGCCGGTGGCGGCCGACGGGGCGCCTGAGCTGCCCCCCGACGGTTTCGGCTGCAAGTTGCACGAAACCAGTATGGCGAAACGACCGCGGCCGCAGGAATGGTAACGATTGAACCTGCGAGCCGGGCTGAACCAGATTCGGCGCTGCGCTCGCGGTCAGGCGGGGCAGCCGGGGCAGCCGGGATCAGCGAACTTCGGTGTAGTCGCTCGGGTCAAGCTGCACGACGTTGGGGTACTCGCTGGTGGCCGGCTCCGCCGCGTCGGCGTACTGGCTGCCGTCCAGCGTCACCACCCGGAAGCCGCTGCCTGACAGCATCTTGCGCAGCTGGCGGATGCCGCTCATGCCCGCCAGCGCCACGGCTACGGCCGCGGCGAGCACCGAGGCGCCGAACACCGCGAGCCCGCCGACGACGTGTCCGAGCAGCATCATGACCACCGTGGCCAGCAGCGCCAACGGCACGGCCGCGACCAGCAGCAGCGCGATCAGCAGCGCCGCGACCGTGACCTTTGCGGACCTGTCAGGCCGACGCTCTGCGTACCAACCGATCATCACGCTCACCTCTCGGGCCCTGGGGTCAGTCAGCGACCCAGGCAGTCCCAACAACACGATATGTCGTGTGCTCCCGTCAACGCGCCGCTGCGTCGCAGTGTTCCCGTAACCGCTCGCCGGTGCCGTGAAACCGCCGCGTAGCTGCCGTGAAACCGGGCCTGCCTAGTTTCTCACGCAGAACGCCGATCCGGTCTGCGAGAGGAGCACGACATGACCACGACAGCCAGCGACCAGGCCAGCGTGTCGGCCACCGGCCTGGTCAAGAGCTTCGGCGCGCTCAGGGCGGTCGACGGCATCGACCTCGAGGTCAGGCAGGGCGAGATCTTCGGCGTGCTCGGCCCGAACGGGGCAGGCAAGACCACCATGCTCAGGATGTTGTCCACGCTGCTGCCGATCGACGGCGGGCGGGCCCTGGTGTTCGGCGTCGATGTCGCACGCGAGCCGCACCGGGTCCGGCAGCTGCTCGGGGTCACCGGGCAGTACGCCTCGGTTGACGAGGACCTGACCGCCACCGAGAACCTCTGGTTGTTCGGCCGCCTGCAGGGCCTGCGCCCGGCGCAGGCCCGCGCGACCGCGGCGCAGCTGCTCGCGCAGTTCGGCCTCGAAGACGCGGCCGGCAAGCCGATATCGGCCTTCTCCGGCGGCATGCGGCGGCGGCTTGACCTGGCGGCGAGCCTGATCAGCAGGCCGCCGCTGATCTTCCTGGACGAGCCGACCACCGGCCTGGACCCGAGGACCAGGGGGCAGATGTGGGACACGATCCGCGGCCTGGTCGCCGACGGCTGCACGATCATGCTCACCACGCAGTACCTGGACGAGGCCGACCAGCTCGCCGACCGGATCGCGGTCATCGACCACGGGCGCAAGGTCGCCGAGGGCACACCGGACGAGCTGAAGACATCGGTCGGCGATTCCGCCCTGCAGCTCCAGCTCGCCGAGGACGCGGACCATGAGCTGGCCCGACAGGTGGTGCGGCGCGTCGTCGGCAGGGAGCCGGTGCTGACGCCAGAGTCCGGCCGGATGAACGTGCCGCT
>JASHQL010000481.1 GCA_030039155.1 Streptosporangiaceae bacterium
CAACCGGCCCGCGTGCACTTTTGTCATCACACGCAGATCGTGCATTCCTGACGCCGAGCATCCGGGCGGAACGATGACCTTCGAGAGCACGCCAGCGGCCCAGCCGCAGAGCGGGACCACCGAGACCACCGAAACCAGCGAGACCACCGAGACCGCCGGGGCGTCCAGGCGCGGCTTCCTGCTGACGGCCGGCGCGGCGGGCGCCGGGTTCTTGCTGGCCGGCTGCACCCAGGCCGCGACCGCGGCCAGCAAGCGGGCGAGCCAGCCGGCCAGGCCGGCCGGGACGGCAAGCTCGACCAGGCCGGCCTGGCTGTCCGGGCCGTCGGGCACGCCAACCACCAAGGACTGGGACGCGCTGCGCAAGAAGCTGTCAAGCCACGACCTGGCCAGGCCGGGCGAGAAGGGCTACAGCCAGGCCAGGCAGATGTTCGACCCGAGGTTCAGCTCGCTGCAGCCAAGCGGCATCGCCTACTGCCGCACGCCCGCCGACGTGGCCGCCTGCCTGGCGTTCGTGACCGCGTTCGGCATGCAGGTCAGGGCCAGGTCGGGCGGGCACAGCTACGCGGGCTGGTCCAGCGTGAATGGCGGGCTCGTCGTCGACGTGTCGCAGATGCATTCGTTTTCGGTCGGGAACGGCACTGCCACCGTCGGCAGCGGCATCGCGCTGATCGACTTCTACTCGAAGCTGGCATCCCACGGGCTGGCGGTGCCAGGCGGATCGTGCCCGACCGTGGGCATCGCCGGGCTGACGCTCGGCGGCGGCGTCGGCGTGCTGTCCAGGCTGTACGGGCTGACCAGCGACAACCTGCGGTCGGTGCAGATGGTGACGGCCGACGGCTCGGTGCTGACCTGTGACGCGAGCCAGCACAGCGACCTGTACTGGGCCAGCCGGGGCGGCGGCGGCGGCAACTTCGGCATCGCCACCTCGTTCACCTTCGGCACGCACAAGCTCAGCAAGCTCATCGTGTTCTTCCTTGGCTGGCCGTGGTCGCAGGCCGCCAAGGTGGTGAGCGGCTGGCAGTCGTGGGCGCCGTCAGCGCCGGACGCGCTGTGGGCGAACCTGCACCTGACCGCGAACACCGGCGGCCCGCCGTCGGTCGGCGTCGGCGGCACCTACGTCGGCAGCGTGACCGGCGCGGCCGCGCAGTTGCACGACCTGTACCGCAAGGTCGGCTCGAACCCCAGCTCGTACTTCCTGAACGAGGAATCGTTCCTGTCCGCGATGCTGATCGAGGCCGGCTGCAGCTCGCTGTCGGTCCGCCAGTGCCACACCAGCCCGACCGGGCAGCTGCCGCGGGTGCCGTCGTATGCCAAGTCCGACTTCTTCACCAGCAAGCTGGACGCCGCCGGGATCGGCGCGCTGGTATCAGGCATCGAGAAGCTGCAGCATGTCAGCGGCGCCTCCGGCGGCGTCGGCGCTGTCGCGTTCGACGCGTTCGGCGGCGCGCTGAACCGGCCCAAGCCGGCCGCCACCGCGTTCGTGCACCGCGACTCGCTGTTCCTGGCCCAGTACTCCACCTCGTGGGACTGGCCGGGCACGGCGAGCGGCACCAGGAACCAGCGCAACTGGCTGGATTCGTACTACAAGGCGGTCCATCCGCACGCGAGCGGACAGGCCTACCAGAATTACGTGGACCCGGACCTGACCAACTGGCAGCAGGCGTATTACGGGGCGAACTACACCATGCTCACCCAGGTGAAGTCCGCCTACGACCCGCATCAGCTGTTCAGGTTCCCGCAGTCCATCCCGCCCGCCTAGCACACAGCAGTCGCAGCGGGCCGGGGCAGCGGGTCAGCGCCAACCGTCGACAAGCCGCCGGCAACGGGCGGACGATGGAGGTTCCCTGACAGCCTGACCCAGAGGACCTGATCATGACGGCGAACCTCGCGGCTCACCTGACTCGCACCGCGGCCGAGCACGGCGGCCGGCCGGCCCTGCTGCTCGGCGAGGCGATTACCACCTATGCCGAGCTTGACCAGGCAAGCGCACTGGTCGCCGGGCTGCTCAGGGCCCGCGGCGTGCAGCCAGGCGACCGGGTCGGCATCATGCTGCCGAACGTGCCCGAGTTCGCCGTGGTGTACTACGGCACGCTGCGGGCCGGCGCGGTGGTGGTGCCGATGAACCCGCTGCTGAAGTCCCGCGAGGTCGGCTACTACCTGGGCGACTCTGGCGCGAAGCTGATGTTCGGCTGGCACGGCGCGGCGGCCGAGGCACACCAGGGCGCGGCCGGCGCCGAAGTCATCGAGGTGGACCCGGCCAGCTTCGCCGGCCTGATCGGGGCCGCCGAGCCGAGCCCCGAGGTTGCCGACCGGGCTGGCGACGACACCGCGGTCATCCTGTACACCTCCGGCACCACCGGCCAGCCCAAGGGCGCCGAGCTGACCCACGCCAGCCTGAGCACCAACACCGAGGTGATGAAGACCGACCTGGTGCAGCTCACCCCCGACGACGTCATCTTCGGCGGGCTGCCGCTGTTCCACTCCTTCGGCCAGACCTGCACGCTGAACACCGCCGTCGCGTCCGGCGCGAGCCTGGCGCTGCTGCCCAGGTTCGACCCGGCCCAGGCGCTGCAGATCATCGCCGGCCACCGGGCCACCGTGTTCGCCGGCGTGCCGACCATGTTCAGCGCGCTGCTCGGCGTGCCCGACATCGCCAGCCATGACGTGTCGGCGCTGCGGGTCTGCGTGTCCGGCGGCGCGGCCATGCCGGTCGAGGTGCTACGCGAGTTCGAGCGGGTGTACGGCTGCAAGATCCTTGAGGGCTACGGGCTGTCGGAGACCTCGCCGGTCGCGTCGTTCAACCACCCGGACGCCGAGCGCAAGCCAGGCTCGATCGGCACGCCGATCCGCGGCGTGCAGATGCGGCTGGTCGACGATGACGGGAACGACGTGCCGCCGGGCGAGCCTGGCGAGATCGCGATCCGCGGTCACAACGTGATGAAGGGCTACTGGCAGCGGCCGGCCGAGACCGCGGCGGCGATCCCGGACGGCTGGTTCCGCACCGGCGACATCGCGACCGTCGACGCCGACGGCTACTTCTTCATCGTGGACAGGAAGAAGGACCTGATCATCCGCGGCGGCTACAACGTCTACCCGAGGGAAATCGAGGAGGTGCTGTACGAGCACCCGCAGGTCGCCCAGGCTGCCGTCGTCGGCATGCCGCATCCGCAGCTCGGCGAGGAAGTGGCCGCCGCGGTCGCGCTCAAGCCGGGCAGCACCGTCACCGCGACCGAACTGCGGGAGTTCGTCAAGGGCCAGGTCGCGGCGTACAAGTACCCGCGCGAGGTCTGGCTGTTCGACGCGCTGCCGCTCGGCCCGACCGGCAAGATCCTCAAACGCGAGATCAAGCGGCCCGCCGACGCCGACGGCGGGCGCTGACTGTGGCCGGGGACCGGCAGGAGCCGGCCGACGAGGAACTCGCCGACCAGGCGGCACCGCTGGACGCGCTGCTGGTTGACGCGGCGCTCGGCCCGATGCGCAGGTTCATGCCCGACCTGTCCACCGCGAGGTTCGCCGCCGGGCTGCTGCGCAGGCCCGGCGAGACCGGCATGCAGCTGGCCGGGCTCGCCGCGGAACTCGGCAAGATAGCGGTCGGCAGGTCGGCCACCGGGCCGTCGCCGAAGGACCGCAGGTTCACCGACCCAGGCTGGCAGCAGAACCCGGCGCTGCGCCGGATCCTGCAGGCGTACCTGGCCAGCGCGCAGACGGCCAGCCAGCTGGTGGACGAGGCCGGCCTTGCGCCGCGGGACGAGCAGCGGGTCAGGTTCGGCGTGCAGAACCTGACCGAGGCGCTGGCGCCGAGCAACCTGCCGCTGCTGAACCCGGCAGCGGTGAAGGCGGCGGTCGACTCGGGCGGCCGCAGCCTGGCCATCGGCGGCCTGGCGCTGCTGCGCGACCTGGCGGTGCCGCCGCGGATCCCGCAGATGGTGGACGGGTCACAGTTCGCCGTCGGCCGCAACGTGGCGGTGACGCCTGGCTCGGTGGTGCTGCGCACCGACCAGCTCGAGCTGATCCAGTACCAGCCGCAGACGCCCCAGGTGCACGCGATCCCGGTGCTGATCGCGCCGCCGACCATCAACAAGTACTACGTCCTCGACCTGGCCCCTGGCCGCAGCCTGGTGGAGTTCCTGGTGCAGGCAGGCTGCCAGGTGTTCGTGGTCTCCTGGCGGAACCCGGACGCGCGGCACGCCGGCTGGGGCTTCAGCACCTATGTGCAGTCGGTGATCGACGCGATGGACGCGACGACCCGGATCAGCGGCTCGGAGCAGGCGGTGCTGTTCGGCTTCTGCTCCGGCGGCATCATCGCCAGCATGACCGCGGCCTACCTGGCCGCCACCGGCCAGGACAGCAGGCTGGCCGGACTCGGGCTCGGCGTGACCGTGCTCGACTACGTGGACGCCGGGCTGGCCGCCGCGCTGCTCGACCGCAGGATGGCGGACGCGGCCAAGGCCGTGTCGCGGCGGCGCGGCTACCTGGACGGCCGCGCGCTGGCCGAGGTGTTCGCCTGGCTGCGGCCCGGCGACCTGGTCTGGAACTACTGGGTGAACAACTACCTGCTCGGCAGGAAGCCGCCGGCCTTCGACATCCTGTTCTGGAACGCGGACACGACCAGGATGACCGCGTCCCTGCACGCCGACTTCGTCGACCTGGCCATGGACAACAAGCTGGCAACGCCGGGCGCGGTCAGCATCATGGACGTGCCGATCGACCTGTCCAAGGTCATCGCGGACGGCTACGTGGTAGCCGGGCGTACCGACCACCTGACGCCGTGGCAGAACTGCTACCGCAGCGCCGAGCTGCTCGGCGGCAGCACCAGGTTCATCCTGTCCACCAGCGGGCACATTGCCGCGCTGGTGAACCCGCCAGGCAACGCCAAGGCGAGCTTCCTGGCCGGCAAGGTGCGGCCGGTCGACCCGGCTGCCTGGCCGAACCGAGCCGCCATGCACGAGGGCAGCTGGTGGCCGGATGCGGCAAACTGGCTGGCCAAGCACTGCGGCCAGGACCGGCCGGCGCCGGCCGCGGCAGGCAACGAGGACCTGCCGCCGCTGGCCGACGCACCGGGCAGCTACGTCTTCGACAGCTGAGCGGACTCAGCGCGCGCTGCTGCGCCTGCCGCAGCAGCGCTCCCACACTGCTGACGATGGGAGGGACCAGATGAAACCGGTCTACACCGGCATCGGCGAGTCGCTGGCCACCGACTACTTCCTCATCGGCGACCAGCTCACCCGCGATGAACTCCGCTACCTGCAGCGCACCAGGGAGTTCGTGGACGGCGAGGTGCTGCCGGTGATCAACGACTACTGGGAGCGTGCCGAGTTCCCCTGGCCGCTGATCGAGAAGCTGGCCAAGCTCGGCGTCGTCGGCGACGGCATCGAGGGCTACGGCTGCCCGAAGATGAGCCCGATCGCGGTCGGCCTTGTCGCGATGGAGCTGAACCGCGGCGACGGCAGCCTCGGCACGTTCCTCGGCGTGCAGGCGGGGCTGGCCATGCAGTCCATCGCGATGCTCGGGTCTGAGGAGCAGAAGCAGCGCTGGCTGCCGCCGATGTCCAGGCTGGAGAAGATCGGCGCGTTCGCGCTCACCGAGCCGCTGCACGGCTCCGACTCGGTCGCGCTTGAGACCTCGGCACGGCGGGACGGCGACACCTGGGTCATCAACGGGATGAAGAAGTGGATCGGCAACGGCACCATCGCCGACGTGATCGTGGTCTGGGCGCGGGACACCGCGGACGGGAAGGTCAAGGGCTTCCTGATCGAGAAGGGAACGTCCGGCTACCACGCGGAGAAGATCGAGGGCAAGGGGTCGCTGCGCGCGGTCTGGCAGGCCGAGATCACGCTCACCGACGTGCGGGTGCCGGAAGAGAACCGGCTGCCGGAGGCGCGTAGCTTCAAGGACACCGGCCGGGTGCTGGCCGGCACCAGGAACGCGGTGGCCTGGGGAGCGCTCGGGCACGCGACCGCCGCGTACGACATCGCGGTGAGCTACGCCGGGCAGCGGCACCAGTTCGGCAAGCCGCTGCACAGCTTCCAGATCGTGCAGGAGCGGCTGGTGCGGATGCTGGCCGAGGTCTGCTCCATGCAGCTGTACTGCCTGCGGCTTGGCCGGCTGATCGAGGAGGGCAAGCTCACCGACACCATCGCGGCGCTGGCCAAGATGAACAACACCCGCAAGGCGCGCCAGGTGATCTGGGAGGCGCGTGACCTGCTCGGCGGCAACGGCATCCTGCTCGACTTCCACGTGATGCGGCACATGGCCGACATCGAGGCGATCCACACCTACGAGGGCACCGAGACCATCCAGACGCTGATCGTGGGGAGGGACATCACGGGTGTGGGCGCGTTCACGTGACAACGCAGCCAGGTCGCGTGACCAGGCCGAGATCAGCTTCGTCGAGGTCGACGGCGTGCGGCTGCGCACATCGGTGCGCGGCACCGGGACGCCGGTGCTGCTGATCACCGGCCTGGGCGCGAGCCTGGACCTTGGCGTGCCGTTCGAGCGAGAGCTGGCCGCGCGGCGCTGCCAGGTGATCAGCTTCGACGCGCCAGGCATCGGCCAGTCCACCGGCTACCGCCGGCCACGCCGGATGAGCGGGCTGGCCAGGACGGTGCAGCAGATGGCCGGCCGGCTCGGCTATGACCGGCTCGACGTGTTCGGCGTGTCGCTCGGCGGCGTGGTCGCGCAGCAGCTCGCGCACCAGGCGCCAGGGCTGGTGCGGCGGCTGGTGCTGGCGGCCACCGGGCCTGGCCTCGGCGGCCTGCCAGGCTCCCCGGCGGTGCTGCTCACGCTGGCCACGCCGCGCCGCTACTACCAGCCTGACTACTACCGGCGGGTGGCCGGCCGGATCTACGGCGGCGCCGCGCGCACCGACCCGGACGCGCTGCTGCACGGCTCGGTCGCCCGGTTCATCGAGCGGCCGAGCCTGACCGGCTACCTCAGCCAGCTCTACGCGATCTCCGGCTGGACCAGCATGCCGTGGCTGCACCGGCTGCCGCAGCGCACGCTGGTGCTGTCCGGCGACGACGACCCGATCGTGCCGCTGGTCAACGGCCGGATCCTGGCCAGCCGGATACCCGCCGCCAGGCTGCACGTGGTGCCTGGCGGCGGGCACCTGTTCCTGCTCGAGCGGCCGGCCGAGATCGCCGGCCTGGTGGCCGGCTTCGTCAGCGAGCCGGACGCCTGACGGTGGCCAGCGCCCAGATGACGAAGATGTCCAGGGCGACCAGGAGAATCCCCCAGAACGGGTAACGCGGGATGAACAGGAAGTTCAGCACCGCGCTGATCACCACCAGGCCGATGCCGACCACCCGCGCCCAGGTCATCCTGGCGAACAGGCAAAGTCCGACGAGCACGAGCAGGGCGCCGATGCCGATGTGGATCCAGCCCCAGTTCGAGGTGTTGATGTTGTAGAGGTAGTGCGGCGTGGCGACGTAGAACCCGTGCTTGACCACTCCCTCGAGGCCGTTGACCAGGTTCAACAGCCCGGCCAGGGTCATCAGGACCGCGGCCAGCATGGTCAGGCCGACGGCCGCGCCCTGGTGGGCGTCGCGCTGCTCGGCCTCAAGTTGCGCCGAAGCCCTGCGGACGTCTGCCTGCTTGTCGGCCTGTGCTCGCCGCTCGTAACTGGTCGTCATCGTGGCCCCCCTGCATGCCTGCTACGGCACCCGTGACGGGTCTTTGACCGCGACGTTACGGACGGCGGCGCTGGCCCCGCGTCATCCGCAGGGGGTGAGATCGGAGGCCGGCCGGACAGTTCGGCGCATGCCGAACTCTGGCCGCCGTATCGTGGCTGGATGATCCTTGCCGCAGAATCGGTGGCCACGTTCGCCGGCCTGCTGGCTGACCGCAGCCGTGCGGCGATGTGCCTGGCGCTGCTTGACGGCCAGGCGTGGACCGCGAGCGAGCTGGCCAGGCACGCGGGCATCGGCAGGCCGACGGCAACCGAGCACCTCAACCTGCTGGTGGCGGCCGGCCTGCTGGCCGAGGTGCGGCAGGGCCGGTGCAGGTACCTGCGGCTGGCCGGGCCGCAGGTCGCGCGGCTGCTCGAGGAGCTGGCCGAGATGGCCGGGCAGCCGGAGCGGCCGCGGTCGCTGCGAGCGGTCCGCGCGTCCGCCGACCTGGCCGCCGCCAGGACCTGCTACGACCACCTGGCCGGCGCGCTCGGCGTGGCGCTGTTCGACGCGCTGATGAGTGCGGGCCTGCTGACCAACGGCGACGGGCTCGCGGTCACCGACGCGGGCCGGGCCTGGTTTACCGAGCTGGCCGGGCCGGATGCGCTCGCGCCGGCCAGCGGGCGGCAGTTGCTGCGCAGCTGCCTTGACTGGACCGAGCGGCGGCCGCACCTGTCCGGCGCGCTTGGCGCGGCACTGTGCCAGCAGTTCCTGCGCCGCGGCTGGGTGATCAGGTGCCAGGGCAGCCGGGCGGTCAGGCTGACCGGCAGCGGCGCCGCGGCCGTCGACCGGCTGCTCGGCCTTGAGCTGGCCGCGAGCTAGCCGGGCCAGCAGCCTGCGGTCAGCCGCGAGCTAGCCGGATCAGCAGCCTGCGGTCAGCCGCCAGGCTGCAGGATCTCGTCCCTGACCTCGGCCCAGCGCAGCGAGTCGGCAATGCCCTCGGCGAGCGAGTGCTGCGCCCGCCAGCCGAGCAGCCTGGCCGCCCGGTCGGTCCTGGTGTACGCGCCGGTGAAGTCCCCTGGCCTGGGTTCGCCCTCGACCACCCGCACCGGCGTGCCAGACACCTGGTTGAACGCGGCGACCATCTCGCGGACCGTGGTGCCGGTCCCGGTGCCGAGGTTGACCGCCAGCGAGCGCTCGTCGCCGAGCGCGGTGTCGAACCTGGTGATCGCGGCGATGTGCGCCTGGGCCAGGTCCCAGACGTGGATGAAGTCGCGGATGCCGGTACCGTCCCTGGTCGGGTAGCCGGTCCCGGTGATCTTGAAGGTGCTGCCGTCGTGCGCGGCCTCGATCAGCTTGCCGAGCAGGTGCGTCGGGTGCCGGTGCTGCAGGCCGGTGCGCATCTTCGGGTCGGCGCCGATCGGGTTGAAGTAGCGCAGCGACAGCACCCGCACCGGCTGGGTGGCCGCGATGTCGGTGAACATCTGCTCGCAGACCACCTTGGTCCTGGCGTACGGGCTGGTCGGCTCGAGCGGCGAGCCCTCGTGCACGCTCAGGTCGGGGGCAGGCCCGTAGATCGAGGCAGACGAGCTGAAGATCAGCCTGCCACAGCCGTTCCTGAGCAGGCTGGCCACGAATTCCAGGCTCTGCTCCACGTTCGCCCGGTAGTAGCCGACCGGGTCGCTGACCGAGTCTGGCACCACGATCAGCGCGGCGCAGTGCACCACGGTCTCGATGTCCTGGTGCTCGGCGAAGATCCGGTCGACCAGCGCGCCGTCGGCGATGTCGCCCTGGTAGAAGATCCGCCCGGCGGTGAACTCGCGCCTGCCGACCGACAGGTTGTCGAGCAGTACCGGCGTCATCCCGTGGTCCAGGCAGGCTGAGGCGATGGTGCTGCCGATGTACCCGGCACCCCCGGCGATCAGGACCTTCATGCAGCACCTTCCCGGCAGCCAGCGCGAGGTCTCAGGCTATCGCCAGGTGCAGGCGGCTCGGCGAAAGCCAAAGAACTGCTTGACATCTATTCTAGATGCCAAAGTAGTCTTTGGAATATGCAGATCAGCGACCCGACAGCAATCAGGGCGCTGGCCCATCCGGTCAGGCTCGACCTGCTCGACCTGCTGGTGGCGCTCGGCCCGGCTACCGCCGCGCAGTGCGGCCGGGTGCTCGGCGTGTCCCAGGCGAGCTGCTCGTTCCACCTCAGGCAGCTGGCCAAGTACGGGCTGGTTCAGGACGCCGGGCCAGGCCAGGACCGCCGGGAACGGCGCTGGCAGGCGGCCGACCGCAAGCTCACGATCACGGTCAGCCAGGCCGGCGACGGGCTGGCCAGGCGGGAGCTTGAGCGGCTCGTGGTCGAGCGCGAGATGCAGGCGATCCTCGCCTACGCCGAGCGCGACACCGGCGAGTTCCCCGGCTGGCAGCACAAGGCAGGGGTCGTCAGCGCGGTCGCGGTGCTGTCACCGGACGAGGCTGCCGAGCTCAAGCAGCAGTGGAAGGCGCTGCTCGAGCCGTACGTGACCAGGGCGGCCGGCAGCAAGCTGCGGCTGCAGCCAGGCCAGCGCTATGTCAGGTGCTTCATGGCTGCCTCGCCGCAGCCGGAGATCACGACGGGAGATGGCAAGCATGCCGGGCAGGACGACTGACACGCAGATCGACTTCGTGACCGGGGCTCCGGTAGCCGGCAATCTCGATGTCCGCTGGATTCACGGCACGGCGCGGGCGCACGGAGCCGGTGATCCGCCGATCCAGGTGCACCGCTACGACGAGCACACTGTCATCTTGCGGCAGAGCAAGTCGGTGCACTTCGAGGCGCCGTTCATGTTCTTGCTGTTCGGCAACGACCGGGCGCTGCTGCTGGATACCGGCGCGACAGCCGATGCTGCGTCGTTCCCGCTCCGCGCGACCGTCGACGACCTGGTCACGTCGTGGCTGGCAGCTCATCCCCGCGATGACTACGGTCTGGTGGTCGCGCACACGCACGGGCACCACGACCACGTTGCCGCCGACGGCCAGTTCGCCGGGCGGCCAGGCACCAAGGTGGTGGCCAGAGACGACGCCGCGGTCAGGTCGTTCTTCGGGTTCGGCGATGGCTGGCCTGCCGAGATCGTGCAGTTCGACCTGGGCGGCCGGGTGCTCGAGGTGATCGGCTCTCCCGGTCACCACAAGGCCGCGATCACGATCTACGACCCGTGGACCGGGATCTTGTTCACCGGCGACACCGTGCTGCCAGGACGGCTGTACGCGTTCGACTTCCCCGCGTTCGCCGCGACGCTGGACCGGCTCGCCGACTTCACCGCGGCCCATCCGGTGACGCACGTGCTCGGCTGCCATGTGGAGCTGGCCAGCAAGCCTGGTCATGACTTCCCGATCGGCGCGCGTTACCAGCCTGACGAGCGCGCGCCGCAGCTGACGGTCACGCAGCTCACCGCCGTGCGGGACGCGGCGCACTCGGTGTCAGGGCAGCGCGGCGTGCACAAGTTCGACGACTTCATCATCTTCAACGAGCCGCGGCAGCGGGACTGGCTGCCGGCGCTGGCCCGCGGTTTCGCGCACCGGACGCTGGCCCGGATCCGCCCGGGCCGGCGCTGAGCCCAGCCGGACGGAACGCTGGTCAGTCGGTGCCAGGCCGCGTTTCCGGGGTGATGAGGACCGCGCGCCTGGCGTGCGAGGCCAGCTGGTGCGAGACGCTGCCGAGCAACGCGGTCCGCAGCGAGCCGCGGCCCCGCTGACCGGACACGATCAGCCGCGCCGAGAGCTGGTCAGCCACGTCCAGGATCGTCCTGGCAATCCCCTCACCCGACTGAACGACCATCGGCGTCGCTTTCCAGCCGTGCTCCGTGGCCCGCCGCGCGCCCTCTTCAGCCACTGACCTGGCCGCGGTCTCCTCGTCCGCGTCGAGGCCGGCTTCGTCGATCGCGTACCCGCCGAAGCCGCCCGCCAGTGCCAGCTGGGTCTCGATCGTCTGCCACACCGTCAGCACCACGGCCTCCGCGGACCGGTCGATCAGTTGCCCGGCTGTCCGCAGGGCGCCTCGCGATCCTTCAGATCCGTCGAAGCAGAACAGGACTGGACCGTCATGGCGTGCGTCGGTCATCGGTGCTCCTTGTGAGTTCAGCGGCCTGAGTTGTTTCTAGCATTCGGCGATGCGGCAGCTCAGTTCGGGCTGTAGGGCGCGTTGCGCAGCTGCGGCACCGGCGCCGCGGTCAGCGACCTGAGCATCCGGGTCTCCCTGGCGAGCAGCGTGCGCTCGGCGGCCAGCCGGTGCGCCGCGTCCGGCTCGGCCAGCAGCAGCTGCTTGTCCGGCAGGTCGACCACGATCGACGCAGCCACCAGGTAGGACAGCAGCAGCGGCTGGTCCGGCAGGTCCGGCAGCCCGACCCGGCGGCCCGACCTGGCCGACAGCGCCTCGAGATAGCCCATGAACGCGGCACGCACAGGACCGACGCCGTCCCTGGCGGCCGGCTCGCCCTCTTGTTCTTCAGGCAGCAGCTCGACCACCCCGACCAGGTACGGCTCGGTGCGGTCGATGTCCGCAAGCCGGAACCGCCGGGTGCCGACCGTGACCAGGTCGAACCGCCCGTCCTCGTGCCGCTCCAGCTGGCGCACCTCGGCGATGCAGCCGATCTCGTACAGCGCCTGCACCCCGTCGATGCCGGTCTCCCTGCCGTGCCGGATCGCGATCACGCCGAACTGCCGCGGCTCAGGGCCGTCGAGCAGGTCGCTGACTAGCTGCCGGTACCGGTCCTCGAAGATGTGCAGCGGCAGCAGCACGCCAGGGAACAGCACCGTCCCGAGCGGGAACAGCGGCAGGCGCCCCGTCATGCCTGCGAGACTATGCGCCAGCAGGCCGGCCGGCGAGTCGGTGCGCCGGTCATGCGGGTCGCCTGGGACCTGCCGGTCCCGGCTGACCACGGCCGGCAGCGCCGAGCGCCCGGCGCAAGGCCGCCGCGAGCCCTGGTCCGCTGCTGACCGCCCCCACGTACGCGTCCGGCCTGATCAGCCAGGTCTCCCCTGGCC
>JASHQL010000482.1 GCA_030039155.1 Streptosporangiaceae bacterium
TGCTGCAGGGCCAGCCGGTCGACGCCTTCAGCCAGATCGTGCACGCCGACAAGTCGCGCGAGTACGGCCTGGCGATGACCGCGAGGCTGAAGGAGCTCATCCCGCGCCAGCAGTTCGAGGTGCCGATCCAGGCCGCGATCGGCGCCAGGATCATCGCCAGGGAGAACATCCGCGCGCTGCGCAAGGACGTGCTCGCCAAGTGCTACGGCGGTGACATCACCAGGAAGCGCAAGCTGCTGGAGAAGCAGAAGGAAGGCAAGAGGCGGATGAAGGTCATCGGGCGCGTCGAGGTGCCGCAGGAGGCGTTCGTGGCCGCGCTTGCCACCGACCAGGCGCCGGACAAGAGACGTTAGCCAGCCTGGCACAAGCAAAAGGGCGTCACGGCCGCCGCGGCCGTGACGCCCTGCAGTTGCCCGCAGGCTCAGCCGGTGCCGTACGGGTTGGTGTTCAGGTTGTTCGCGTCATGGATGAAGATCGCGATGATCACCACCACGATGATGAAGTAGATGATGCCGAGAACGCCGAGGACCAGGCCCGCGATGGCCAGCCCCTTGCCCTGCTCGTTGCGCTCCTTGACCTGCTTCATGGCGATCGCGCCGCAGATCACCGCGGGAATGGCCAGCAGGATGTTCAGCGAGAAGATGCCGAAGATGAACTGCACGCAGCCGCAGACCAGCGCCGCGATCGACAACGGGTTATAGCGGGACGGTGCGGCGTACTGGCCGGCTGGCGGGCTGTACTGCGGGTACTGCCCGTACTGCTGCTGCTGCTGCCCGTACTGCTGCTGGGCCTGGCCGTACTGCTGCTGCTGCCCATACTGGGCCTGGCCGTACTGCGCCTGGTCTGCCTGCCCGTACTGCTGCTGGCCGTACTGTGCCTGCCCGTACTGGGGGGCCTGCCCATACTGGGGGGGCTGCCCGTACTCTGGGGCCTGGCCGTACTGCGGCTGAGCTGGCTGTGTGTAATCAGTCATCGCTGGCTATCTGTCCTTCTGGCTTGCAGGTTGACCCGCCGGGCGCCGCCGGTCCTGCGGCGCCTGGCCTGGTTGCTTGGTCGTCAGCTCGTCGTACTCTTCGATGCGGCAACAAGCGCGATGATCAGGATCAGGAACAGCGCGAGGCCGATGAAGCCGAGCACGATGCCGGCGATGGCCATGCCGCGGCCGCCCTCGCCCTTGGCCTTGATCTGGTTCAGCGCGATGAAGCCAAGGATGATGCCGGGGATTCCGGCAATCAGCCCGAGCAGGATCTGGCCGATGCCGCAGCACAGCGCGGCGATGGCCAGCGGGTTTGTCCGCGTCGGCGCGCCATACTGACCGCCTGACCCGCCGTACTGCGGGTACTGGCCGTACTGCGGCGGCTGGCCGCTTGGCTGGGTGTAATCAGAGCTCATCTTGGTTCTGCCGTCCTGGGGGGCTTGCCGGTCGGGGCCGTCGCCATGCAGTCCCGTTGGATAGTTGCGAACTACGGATCATGCTGTTGTTCAGACGCGCCGCGCCCGCCTTGGGTTGTCGCTGACGTGCCCTGGGCTGCCAGCATGCCCTAGTGCGGCAGCCGCGTCTAGCGTCCTGGCACGGAAACGCGAATTATCCAAGGTGGATGATAGCGGCACTAATCCCTACAACTATCGCAAGCACCACGAGAACGATGATTCCTACTCCGGCCCAGCCCAGGGCCAGGCCCCAGGTCGCCATCGCCTTGCCGTCCTCGCCGGTGCGCTTGATCTGGCCGCGGGCGAGGTGCCCGAGGACGATCGCGGGGATGGTGGTGACCATTCCGGTGACCGGCTGCAGTGCGCCGCAGATCACCGCGGCGACAGCCAGGTTGTTGGTCCTGGCCGGCGTCGCGACCGACGGCCGGTCCGGGTACTGGGCCTGCGGCATCAGGTCGAGGGTGGCGCCGTCGAGCTGGGCGTAGGTGTTGGCGCTGAGCAGCTGGGTCAGCCTGACCTCGTATTCTTCGCGGCTCAGCCGGCCGGTCGCGTAGTGCTCCTTGAGCATCTCGACGGCTGTCTCGCGGTCCCTGTCGGTTGCCCGGATATGGCTGAAGCCGCCGGTGACCATGCGCCGCTCCCGCTCGCCAAGGCGCCGGACGCGATGTCCGCCGCTACCGTCAGCGTAGCCGCGCTTTGCCCCGAATAGCGTTCGCTCGGCGCGTACCAGGTCAGATACGGTGCGGCTATGACCACCGCACGGGTTATCTCGGTGAACCGGGGCCGCGAGGCTGACCTGGTGGTCGGCGGCAGGCCGGCCAGGAGCGCGATCCATAAGCGCCCGGTGGCCGGCCAGGTTGCCGTCGGGCTGCTCGGCCTTGACGGCGACGAGGTGGCCGACAAGGAGAACCACGGTGGCTATGACCAGGCCGTCTACGCCTACGCGCGGGAAGACCTTGACTGGTGGGTGGAGCGGCTCGGCTACGAGCTGCCGAACGGGATCTTCGGCGAGAACCTGACCACGTCGGGGCTTGACGTGACCGGCGCGCTGATCGGCGAGACCTGGCGGGTCGGCGGCGCGGTGGTCCAGGTCACCTCGCCGCGAATCCCGTGCGTGACATTCCAGTCCTGGCTGGACGAGCCGCACTGGGTGAAGCGGTTCGCCGCGGCCGGGCGGCCGGGCGCGTACCTGCGGGTGCTGACCGCGGGCATGGTGCAGGCAGGCGACGACGCCGAGGTGCTCAGCAGGCCGGCCAGCCGGGTTACGGTGGCCGAGTCGATGCGAGCCTTCTACGGCGACCAGGGCATCATGCAGCGGCTGCTTGAGGTGGAGGGGCGCGGGCTGAAGTGGGACGAGATCGCCGAGCAGGTGCTGGCCAGGACCGGCAGCTAGCCGACCGGCGCGAGCGGCGGGTGCTGCTAGCCGCCGGCGTGGCCGTCCCCCCTCGGCCAGCCGTCCGAGTGGGAGTTCCCCCTCGGCCAGCCGTCGGGTGGGGCGTTCCCTCGCGGCCAGCCGGGCGGTGGGCTGTTCCCCCCCGGCCAGCCGTCGAATGGGCTGTTCCCCCCCGGCCAGCCGTCGAGCGGGGCGTTCCGCCGCGGCCAGCCGGGCTGTGGGCACTGCCGCCGCGGCCAGCCGCCCGGTGGACCCTTCCGCCGCGGCCAGCCGGGCGGGTCGTTCCCTCGCGGCCAGCACCGCGGAGCCGCTGAATGCCGGGCAGGCCACCGGACGGCCAGCCGGTGCCGGCCGACGGCAAGCTGCCCGCCGAGGCGACGGCGCGGCTTGGCGACGCGCCGTTCGGCGTCTACGTGCACGTGCCGTTCTGCCAGACCAGGTGCGGCTACTGCGACTTCAACACCTACACCGCAGCCGAGCTTGGCGGCGGCGCGTCCAGGCAGGGCTACCACGCGCTGGCCATCCAGGAGATCAGGCTGGCCGGCCGGGTGCTTGACGGCAGGGCTGGCAAGGTCGGCACGGTCTTCTTCGGCGGCGGCACGCCAACCCTGCTGCCGCCGGCCGATCTGGCCGCGATCTTGCGCGCCATCGACGACGAGTTCGGGCTCGCCGCAGGCGCCGAGGTCACCGCGGAGGCGAACCCGGAGACCGTGGACCAGGCCAGCCTGGCCGAACTGCGGGCCAGCGGCTTCACCAGGATCTCGCTCGGCATGCAGAGCGCGGCCCCGCACGTGCTCGCCGTGCTCGACCGGGTGCACCAGCCAGGCCGTCCGCAGCAGTGCGTCGGCTGGGCGAAGGCGGCCGGGTTCGAGCACGTCAGCCTCGATCTCATCTACGGCACGCCGGGCGAGACCGACGCGGACCTGGCGCACTCGGTACAGTCCGCGCTGGCCGCCGGGCCTGACCACATCTCGGCGTACTCGCTGATCGTCGAGGAGGGCACCAGGCTGGCCGCGAGGATCGGCAGGGGCGAGCTGCCGGCCCCGGACGACGACGTGCTGGCCGACCGGTACCTGGCCGCCGACCAGATGCTGGCCGATGCCGGGCTGACCTGGTATGAGGTGTCCAACTGGGCCGCCAGTCCGGCCGCGCGGTGCGCGCACAACCTGCTGTACTGGACCGGCGGGCACTGGTGGGGGATCGGCCCCGGCGCGCACAGCCACGTGGGCGGCGTCAGGTGGTGGAACGTCAGGCACCCGGCCGCGTACGCCGGCCGGCTGGCCGCCGGGCAGAGCCCGGGCCAGGCACGGGAGATCCTCACCGAGGCGGAGCGGGCCACCGAGCGGATCATGCTGGCGACCAGGCTCGCGTCCGGCTGCCCGGTGTCGGAGCTCGGCCAGGCCGGGCGGACGGCGGCGGCCGCCGCGGTCGCGGACGGCCTGGCCAGCGCGGCGGAGCTGGCAGCGGGCCGGGTCGTGCTGACCAGGCAGGGCCGGCTGCTTGCTGATCACGTGATCAGGGGGCTGACCGGCTGACCGCGCGGCAGACACACGGGGCAGCTCGGACATCTAGCGGCTGACCACCTTGCCGTTCAGCCATACACTTGGCACTCAAGGCCGCGGAGTGCCAGGGAGGTGATGGCGTGCTTGACGACAGGAAGCTGGCCGTGCTGCGCGCCATCGTGGAGGACTACGTGTCCACCAACGAGCCGGTCGGCTCCCGTGCCCTGGTCGATCGGCACAACCTGGACGTGTCACCGGCGACCATCAGGAACGACATGGCGGCGCTCGAGGAGCAGGGCTTCATCGTGCAGCCGCACACCAGCGCGGGCCGGGTGCCGACCGAGAAGGGTTACCGGCTGTTCGTGGACCGGCTGTCCGCGGTGCGGCCGTTCTCGCCTGCCGAGCGGCGTGCCATCGAGACGTTCCTGGCCGGCGCGTACGACCTGGACGACGTGGTGATGCGGACCGTCCGGCTGCTCGCGCAGCTCACCAGGCAGGTGGCGGTGGTGCAGTACCCGTCGCTGACCCGGTCCTCGGTGCGGCACATCGAGCTGGTGCCGCTGACCGACCGGCGGGTGCTGCTGGTGCTGATCACCGACACCGGCCGGGTCGAGCAGCGGGCGGTCGACCTGCCGGGGCAGATCGGCGAGGAGTCGATCATGCAGCTGCGCGCCGTGCTGAACGCCTGCCTGGACGGCCGGCGGCTCACCGAGCTGACCGCGGTGGTGGCCGACCTGCCCGCACGGGTGGCGCCTGCCGAGCAGGCCAACGCGGCGGCGGTGTTCTCTGTCATCCTGGAGACGCTGGTGGAGCGGCACGAGGAGCGGGTGGTTGTCGGCGGCGCGGCCAACCTGACCGCGGCCGATTTCTCCAGGGGATTGCATGAGGTCCTCGAAGCGTTGGAAGAGCAGGTGGTGCTCATGCGCCTGCTCGGTGAGTCGGGCGACCAGGCGGCTGTCACCGTCAGGATCGGCAGCGAGAATGACGTGCAGGGCCTGCACGGGGCCTCGCTGGTCGCAACTGGCTACGGCAGCGGCGATCAGGCGCTGGCCAGACTCGGCGTACTCGGGCCGACACGGATGGACTACCCGACGGCGATGGGAGCAGTGCGCGCGGTGGCACGGTATGTGGGCCAGATCCTGGCGGGGTCATAGATGCCAGTGACCAACGATTATTACGGCATCCTCGGCGTCCGCCGGGACGCGGACGCCGACGAGATCAAGAAGGCCTACCGGCGGCTGGCCCGTGAGCTGCACCCCGACGTGAATCCTGACCCGCATACCCAGGAGCGGTTCAAGGAGATCACCCAGGCCTATGAGGTGCTGTCCGATCCAGAGAAGCGGCAGATGTACGACCTCGGCGCCGACCCGTTCGCCACGGCCGGCGCCAGGGCCGGCGGGTTCGCCTCGGCCGGGTTCCCGTTCGACCTGATGGACGCCTTCTTCGGCGGCGGCGCCCCGCGTGGGCCGCGCAGCCGGGCCAGGCGCGGCCGGAACGCCACGATCAGGGTGGACCTGGAGCTGTCCGAGTGCGCGTTCGGCACGACCAGGGAGCTGACGGTGGACACCGCGGTGGTCTGCCCGACCTGCTCGGGCGAGGGCACGGCGCCAGGCACCCATCCGGTCACCTGTGATGTCTGCAACGGGCGCGGTGAGGTCAGCCAGGTGACCAGGTCCTTCCTCGGTCAGGTCATGGTGCCCAGGCAATGCCCCGGCTGCGGCGGCTTCGGCTCGGTGATCCGCAAGCCATGCCCTGAGTGCGACGGCGACGGCAGGGTCAGGACCAGGCGGACCATCAAGGTGCGGATCCCGGCAGGCATCGAGGACGGCACGCACATGCAGCTGGCCGGAGAGGGCGAGACCGGGCCTGGCGGCGGCCCGGCAGGCGACCTGTTCCTTGAGATCGTGCAGCGCCCGCATCCGATCTTCGAGCGGCAGGGCAACGACCTGCACTGCACCGTCACCATCCCGATGACCGCGGCGGCGCTCGGCGCCGCGCTGCAGGTGCAGACGCTGGACGGGCCGGCCGACATCGACATCAGGCCGGGCACGCAGTCCGGTCAGGTGATCCCGCTGTACGCGCGCGGGACCGAGCGGCTGAACGCCACCGGCCGCGGCGACCTGCTCATCCACGTGACCGTGGAGACCCCGAGCAAGCTCGAGCCCGAGCAGGAGGAGCTGCTGCGCGAGCTGGCCAGGCTACGCGGCGAGGAGTCGCCGCCGGGCAAGTTCGCGCCTGGTCAGCAGGGCTTCTTCTCCCGGCTCAGGGACGCGTTCAACGGCCGGTGAGCAATCACCGGCCAGCGCGGGACACCGGCAGCAAGGGCCAGCGGCCAGCGTCTGGCGGCTTCCGGCCGGGCGACGGCGGCACGCAGCCGGCGTCTGGCAGCTTCCGGCCCGGCGACGGCGGCACGCAGCCAGCCGGCAAGCCTGAGCCGCCCGGTGCCGAGTCCGGCCAGCACACCGGCAGCCGCTGGCCTGCGCTGGCAGGCCGGCGCGGTACGGCCCTGGGGGCACGACCCGCGTGAGACCGCCGGTCTTCTTCGCCGCTACCGCCGACCTGGCCGGCCCGGTCGTCGTGCTTGGCGGTCCTGAAGGTCGACATGCCACTACGGTACGTCGGCTCGGCCCGGCTGAGCGAGTCGACGTCACCGACGGCGCGGGCACGCTGGCCGAGTGCGTGGTGCTGGCGGCGGAGCCAGGCGTGCTCAGGCTCGCGGTCGAGTCGGTCAAGACCGAGCCGGCGCCAAGCCCGACGGTCACCGTGCTGCAGGCCATCCCGAAGGGTGACAGGGGCGAGCTTGCCGTCGAGCTGATGACCGAGGTGGGCGTCGACGTGATCGTGCCGTGGGCGGCCGACAGGTGCGTGGCGCGCTGGCGCGGCGACCGGGGACTGAAGTCGGCGGAGCGCTGGCGGTCGGCCGCGTTCCAGGCGGCCAAGCAGGCGAGAAGGGCGTGGTTCCCGCGGGTCGGCGCGCAGGCCGGGCTGGCTGAAGCGGCCGCGGCGGTGCAGGCGGCGAGGCTGGCGGTGCTGCTCGACCCGGACGCGGCGGTACCGCTGGCCGGGCTCGCAGTCCCGCCGGACGGCGAGGTGCTGCTGGTGGTCGGCCCAGAGGGCGGGCTGAGCCCGGCAGAGGATCAGGCGCTGCAACAGGCCGGGGCGGTGCCGGCCAGGCTCGGGCCGAGCGTGCTGCGCGCGTCAACCGCGGGCGCCGTGGCCGCCGCGATCGTGCTGAGCCGGTCAGGCCGCTGGGCCTGACCGCGTGATCATGGGCTCCAGCCGGTTATAGCCGTATGGATGCCATGATCACGGTGATCGGGTGAGGCCCGGCCCGCAGCGGCAAGCTACAGCAGCGGCAAGCTACAGCGCGGCGGCGTCAGCCGGGTCCCGGCTCAGCGCGGTGAGCTGAGCCGCGGCCAGCACAGCCACGCTGCCGTGCTGCCCGGACCCGGCAGCCGGCACCAGGTACGCGGTCGTCGTGCCGCAGGACTGGCTGGTCTTGGCGTGCCGATGGTGCTTGCGCCGCTTCGCGCTGTCACCCGCGGCCTTGTCCGGGTTGACCTGCCGGTGCGCGTCGGACGACGTCTTGCCCCGGGTCGTGCTCGGCGTGGTGGTGCCGCCGCTGCCGGATCCCGGCGTGCCGCTGCTGCCCGCGGACGGGGTAGACGAAGGCGACGGGCTGGTGGACGTGCTCGTCGAAGGGCTCGGGCTGGTCGTCGAGGTCGACGGGCTCGGCGAGGCCGAACTGGACGGCGCGGTGGAAGGATTCGTGCTGGCCGGCGTCGAACTGCCGGACTTACCGGGGTGCGAGCAGTTGACGCCGCCGTTGGTGGACGTGTTGCCGGTCCCCGAACTCGGCTGGGTGCCCGACGAGCCTGACGCCCCGCTGCCGCCCGACCGGTGATGGCCGTGGCCTGACCCGTGCTTGGCCGGCGTCGGGAACAGCAAGCCGATCGCCTGGCCAGGCGACATCGCCCTGGGCAGCGCGAAGAAGACGTAGCCAGCGGCAGCCACCACGAAGATGGCAACGAACATGGCGGCCACCGGCCGCAACCGGCCGAACACCAGGCGCCCCGACGGCCGTGCATGCCCGCCGCCATCGGCCGCCACCGGGCGGCGCGCCTGGCTGCTGGCCTGCGCGATCATCCAGGTCAGCGCGCGCCTGGTCTGCTTCCTTGCCGGGAGCATGGCCACCCAGGCCTGCTCGGCGGCGCACGGCACGGTCACCGTCAGGCTGCGGTGCAGCCAGTCGAACCCGCCGATCGCCAGGGCCACCGGCAGCGGTCTTGGCTTGGTCAGCCGGTGGCTGATCCGGTCCAGGCCGTCGGCGGCAGGCTGGATCGAGTCGCCAGCGGCGCGCAGCGCACGCCGCAGGATCTCCTCGTGCTCGTGCTCGGTTCCGTAGGCCATCACGCGTCACGCTCCAGCAGCATGCGCAGCGCGGACATCGCCCTGGCCGTGTGGCTCTTGACCGCGCCCCGGCTGATGCTCATGGCGGCGGCGATCTGTGCCTCGGACATGTCACCGTAAAACCGCAGCACGAGCGCCTCGCGCTGCCTGGGCGGCAGCGTCCGCAGCGCGGACACCACCGCGTCCCGCTCGAAGATCGCGATGGCGCCCTGCTCGGCGCTCGGCATGTCGGGTGGTGGTTTGGGCGCGTTGCGGTCCACGACGGTCCGATGCCTGAGCACGGAGCGTGAGCGGTTGACTACGGACTGGCGAAGATAGGACAGTGCCTTGTCGTTGTCCCTGAGCCGGCGCCAGCCGCCGTGCATCGCGACGAACGCGTCCTGCACTACTTCCTCCGCGGTTGCCACATCGCGGACCAGCAGCGCCGACAGGCGGACGAGCGAGCGGTAGTGCGCCATATACAGGTCGGTCACTGCCTGGTCAGCATCCCAGTCAGCGGTGACTGCGCCCAGGGCGACATCTGCCGTCAGGGTCTCAGTCACATGAATGGGACGCGCAACGACGTCCCCAGGTTCACTCACAGTCATCACGGGTCTTGGCGGACTGCCAATCCCGATCTACAATGCCGTTCCACTCGCTGAACCCCCACAAGCCGCCGTGATCTGTTCGCACTGCCGCGACCTGTGCGTGACGCACCCGGCGGGCGACGGACAGCCAGCAGCTGGCAGGGGCCAACGCAAGCACTGCCGTTGCACCAGAGCGGGTGGTGCACCGTGGGTTCGCAGTACTGACACCATATATGTCAGGAGCCCGGCCAGTCCGGTACACGTTAAGATCGGCACCGTGCCTGACTGCCTGTTCTGCGGGATCGTAGCCGGCCAGATTCCAGCACGGACAATTCTGGAAACAGACCGGACTGTCGCTTTTGCGGATATTAACCCGCAAGCTCCCGTTCATGTGCTCGTCATCCCGCGATCGCACCATGCCGACCTGGCCGAGCTCACGGCGGCCGGCGACGGGCTGCTTGCCGAGGTGATCGAGCAAGCGCACCAGGTCGCCACCGTGACCGGGGTGGCCGACACCGGCTACCGGGTGGTGTTCAACACCGGCCAGGAGGGCGGCCAGACCGTGCAGCACGTGCACGCCCACGTGCTCGGCGGCCGGCCCATGACCTGGCCGCCAGGGTGATCATGCGCGACTGGCCGCGCGAGCGCCCGGATAGCATGACAGTGTCCACGGGCTCGCTGCTCCGCGCAGCGGTCTTCGCCGCGCGCCCCCGGCCGCCTGCGAGCCCATCCGGGCAGGGAAGGGTCATTGACAGACAATCCGAGTAGCCAGCGCAACGGCGGAACCAGCCAGCGCGAGGCAGCGCCCGGCAGCACCGGTGACGGCGCGGGGCAGGTCAAGATCGTGATCCCAGACGACCAGTCCATGGTCAGCCTGCTCGGCTCCGGGGACGAGCTGCTCGCCGTTATCGAGCGCGCCGTCGACGCCGATATCCATGTTCGCGGGAACGAGATAACTGTCACCGGTCCAGCCCAGGAAACCGCTGTCGCAGCGCGGTTGTTTGAGGAGCTCAGCCAGCTGGTCGCCAGCGGCGCCGAGCTGACCGCCGACGCGGTGGAGCGCAGCATGTCGATGCTGCGGCGCAAGAGCGGCGTGCGGCCCGCCGAGGTGCTCACCCTGGACATCCTGTCCTCTCGCGGGCGCACGATCAGGCCCAAGACTGTCGGCCAGAAGCGGTACGTCGATGCCATCGACAAGCACACGATCGTGTTCTCGATCGGCCCGGCGGGAACCGGCAAGACCTACCTGGCGATGGCCAAGGCGGTCAAGGCGCTGCAGGCCAAGGAGGTCAACCGGATCATCTTGACCAGGCCGGCGGTCGAGGCAGGCGAACGGCTCGGCTTCCTGCCCGGCACCCTGTACGAGAAGATCGACCCGTACCTGCGGCCGCTGTACGACGCGCTGCACGACATGGTGGACCCGGACTCGATCCCGCGGCTGACCGCTGCCGGCACGATCGAGATCGCCCCGCTGGCGTACATGCGCGGCAGAACCCTCAATGATTCGTTCATCATCCTGGACGAGGCGCAGAACACCTCGGCCGAGCAGATGAAGATGTTCCTGACCAGGCTCGGCTTCGGGTCCAAGATCGTCGTTACCGGTGACGTCACCCAGGTGGACCTGCCCGCCGGCCAGATCAGCGGGCTGCGGATCGTGCAGGACATCCTCGATGGCGTCGACGATGTCTACTTCAGCAGGCTGACCAGCCATGACGTGGTCAGGCACAAGCTGGTGGCCGACATCGTCGACGCCTACGCCAGGTGGGACGCGGCACAGGCCGCCGCCGACCCAGGCCGGCTGCAACCAGGCCGGCCGCGCCGGGATAGCCATCGCGGCAGGTAACCGCGGTAACGTCGCATCCGGGGGAGAGAGCGCGGCATGAGCATCGAGATCGCCAACGAGTCTGGCGTCGAC
The DNA here is from genome assembly GCA_030039155.1 of Streptosporangiaceae bacterium. Taxonomy (GTDB): domain Bacteria; phylum Actinomycetota; class Actinomycetes; order Streptosporangiales; family Streptosporangiaceae; genus JOPF074. The sequence continues at coordinate 11,218 of JASHQL010000482.1, forward strand.
ATAGACGAGGCGGCGCTGGCGGCGCTGGCCAGGCACGTGCTTGACGAGTTGCGCGTGCACCCGCAGGCCGAGCTGTCGCTGCTGCTGGTGGACGAGCCCGCGATGACCGAGCTGCACGTGCGCTGGATGGGCGAGGACGGGCCGACCGACGTGCTGGCGTTCCCGATGGACGAGCTGCGGCTGCCGCAGCCAGGCACCGCGCAGGGCGGCCAGCACGGCGCGGACACCGGCGAGATCCCCGGCCTGCTCGGTGATGTGGTGATCTGCCCGCAGGTCGCGGCCACGCAGGCGGCAACGGCCGGGCACGAGCTGGCCGACGAGATGGACCTGCTGTGCACGCACGGCATCTTGCACCTGCTGGGCTATGACCATGCCGAGCCAGCCGAGCACGCGGCGATGTTCGGCCTGCAGGACAGGTTGCTGGCGAGCTGGCGGGTGGGATCCGCCGCCGGGGGTACCCGGGGGAACGGGGCAGGGCGGCCAGAAGGGACGGCGTAGATGGCGTGGCTGCTGGTTGCGGCGCTGGCGCTGATCCTGCTGGCCGGCTGGTGCACCAGCGCCGAGACAGCGCTGCTGCGGCTCTCCAGAGCGGGCGCGAAGGAGCTGGGTAGATCAGCCACCCCGGCGGCCACCCCGTTGCAGGCGGTGCTGGCTGAGGTGCCTCGTTACCTCTCCGTGCTGCTCCTGGTCAAGGTCGCCGGAGAGATATCCGCGACCGTGCTGACGACGGCGGTGCTTGTGCACTTCCTCGGCCTGCACTGGCGGACGTTCGTGATCGCGGCGGTCGTGATGATCGTGGCCAGCTACCTGATCACCGGCGCGGTGCCGCGCAGCATCGGCAGGCACTACGCGGTCAGGGTGGCCAGCTCGGCGGCCACGGTGCTGCGGCCCGTGGTGGTTGCGCTCGGCCCGATCCCCGGCTTCCTGCTGGCGACCGGGTCGGCGCTGACGCCCGGCTCGCTGCACGACGGCTCGGCCGGATCTGAGTCGGAGGAGGACCTGCGCGGCCTGGTTGACCTGCTCGAACAGCGGCAGATCATCGAGCCGGACGAGCGTGCCATGATCCACTCGGTGTTCGAGCTCGGCGACACGATCGTGCGCGAGGTCATGGTGCCGCGGACCGACATGGTGTTCGTGGAGCGCGGCAAGACGTTGCGGCAGGCGCTCTCGCTGGCGCTGCGCAGCGGGTTTTCCAGGATCCCGGTGATCGGCGAGAACCTTGACGACGTGGTCGGCATCGTCTACCTGAAGGACCTGGTCACCCGCAGCTACGAGCACCGGGAGGGCGAGTCGGTGGAGACCGTGCAGACGATCATGCGGCCGGCCACCTTCGCGCCGGAGAGCAAGCCGGTTGACGACCTGCTGCGGGAAATGCAGGCCAAGCGCGTGCACCTGGTCATCGTGATCGACGAGTACGGCGGCACCGCTGGCCTGGTGACCATCGAGGACATCCTGGAGGAGATCGTCGGTGAGATCACCGACGAGTACGACAGGGAACGGCCGCCGGTCGAGTGGCTTGACGAGGATCACCAGCAGGCGCGGGTGATCGCCAGGCTGCCGGTCGAGGAGCTGGCCGAGCTGTTCGGCGTCACGATCGAGGCGGAGGACGTGGAGACGGTCGGGGGGCTGCTGGCGCAGCGGCTCGGCCGGGTGCCGATCGCCGGCTCGGTGGCCACCGTGGCCGGGCTGCGGCTCACCGCGGAGAGCCTGGCAGGCCGGCGCAACCGGATCGGCACCGTGACCGTCGAGCGGGTCGGCCAGGCCGAGGCCGCCAAGCCGGACAGCACAAGCCAGCCGCAGGGCGGCGGCCAGGCACCGCACAGGAACGGCAACGGCAAGCGGGAGAACGCGCAGCCAGCGCCAGGTCACGGCGGCAAGGCCGCCGCGGACAGCCGGCCTGCTGCCAGCAGCGCACCCGGCGCGCCCGACGACGGCCTAGACTCTGCCAGGTGAGCGGGGCTCAGCCTGGGCCGCTGGCGCCAGGAGCAGAAGACCTCAAGATCATAAATCTCGCGCGGTCCGCCAGGGCCAGGGTTGCCGCGGCCGAGGGCGCGGCCGTCAGGGACGAGACCGGCCGCACCTATGCGGCTGCCGCGGTCGCCCTTCCTTCGCTCAAGCTGTCGGCGCTGCACCTGGCGGTGGCCATGGCGGTGTCGAGCGGTGCGACCAGCCTGGAGGCCGCGGCCGTGGTCAGCGACGGGCAGCAGCCCGACCCTGATGACCTGGCCGCGGTCAGGGAACTCGGCCCCGCGGCCGTGGTCTTCCACGCGGCGCCTGACGGCACTGTCCGCGCGATTCTCAGGCCCTGACCGACTGCACGCCCCGGCCGGCCGCCCGGCCTGCCGCCGGCCCGCCGGCCGGGGTGGGCGGGTGCCGCCTAGTGATGGTGCCGGCGGCGGTGGTGATGCCTGGCGATGCCGGTTTGCAGCCAGTACTTGGTCACCGTGAAGTTGGCGGGCACGTTGCCGGTTGAGGCGATCTCCCAGCCGAAGTCGGCCTGCGTGAGCACGACCTGCTTGCGCAGGTAGTGATGGCGGACCAGGTAGCGGATGGCGCTGAGCAGGTGCACCTTGCCGGTGGTCTGCGGCTTGCCCTGCAGGACGAAGCTGAAGAACGGCCGCCCGACCTTGTAGAGCAGGAAGTGCTCGCCCCAGAAGTTCATGTGCGCGACCACCGAGCCGGCCGGCGTCTGGCCCACGTTGTCCACCCAGACCATCACTTCGATCTTGTAGTTATCCAGCCAGATGTCGTAGGCGGCCTCCGCGTCGAGGCCCGGCAGCGACGACGGCATGGTCTGGGTGAACTCGCTGCGCAGGTAGGTCAGCTTGGTATAGGGGACGCTCTGGTAGTTCACCTGGACGCACGGATAGGTCTTGACCGAGGTGGTCGAGGCCTGGTCTGACCGGATGCCCCAGTGCCCGAAGGAGTCGGCCCAGATCGTCTGCGGGCCGGCCTGGCTGGTGTTCCACTCGTTGTTGTAGACGACGTAGCCGCCGTTGTCCCAGGCGCCGAACTGCTTGGTCGACTGCCACTTGGGGTGGACTGGCTGCTTTTGCTGGCCGGTTGCCGCGCTGCTGGCGCTGCTTGTGCTGTTCGCCAGCGCGAACAGCACCAGCCAGCTGACCGCCATGGCGGCGGCGATCTGGGCGCACCGGCGCAGCACGACCCCGGTCCCGCGCAGCGTGCTTCTCATCGCGCCGCCGCCTGGCCTTCCAGCAGCCCGGCCGCCTCGGCAAGCGGCAGCGCGCGCCTGTCCCGCTGCGACATCACCGAGACCGGCAGCGGCCATGGGATGGCCAGCTCCGGGTCGTCGAACGCGATCGAGACATCCTCGGTCGGGTCGTGCGGCCGGTCGATCCGGTAGGCCACGTCGGCCGGGTCGGTGAGCGCCTGGAAGCCGTGCGCGCAGCCGGCCGGCACGTACAGCGTGACCTGCCCGGCGCCGGTGAGGTCGAAGCTCTCCCAGTTGCCGAACGTGGCCGACCCTTGCCTGAGGTCCACGACCACGTCGAAGATCGCGCCTGCCGAGCAGCGCACCAGCTTTGCCTCGCCGGCCCCGCGGCGCACGTGCAGCCCGCGCACCACGCCGAGCACCGAGCGGGACAGGCTGTCCTGCGCGAACCCGTCAGGGTCAAGGCCGGCCCCGCGGGTCACCTCGGCGTCGAAGGTCCGGCAGAAAAAGCCCCGCTCGTCGACATGCGGCTGCGGGACGAACAGCAGGGCTCCGGCAATGCGCGGCACCTGGCGTACTTCCACTGGCACAAGAGCGCCTGCCGTGCCGCCCTGATACAGCCGGGCTGAACCGGGCCCGGCCAGCTCAGTCCTTCCCGAACCCGGTGGCCAGCCAGTAGCGGGTGACGGTGAAGTCCATCGGCCGGCCCACGGTTGACGCGATCTCCCAGCCGAAGTCCACCTGGGTCAGGGTGTCGGAGCTGCCGATGTAGCCGTGCCGCAGCAGCCAGTCAAGCGTGCTCAGCAGGTGCGCCCTGCCCGACGTCTCGTGCCGCTTGACGATCTTGAATGAGTAGAAGCTGTCGCCGTTCCGGTAGAGCGCGAATAGCTGCCCGTAGATCTTCACGTGCGCTACCACGTGGCCCGCCGGGGTCTGCCGGTGATTGTCCACCCAGACCATGACTTCGACGTTGTAGTTGTTCAGCCAGATGTCGTAGGCGGCCTCGGCGTCCAGGCGCGGCGCCTTCGGCATCGACTGGCTGAACGCGCTGCGCAGGTAGCTGAGCGACGTGACCTTGACGTTGTCGTAGTTCTGCTGAACGCACGGGTAGGTCTTGACTGCCGTGTTGGCCGCCTGGTCAGAGGAGACGCCCCAGTGGTGGAACGAGTCGGCCCAGATCGTCTGCGGCCCGGCCTGGCTGGTGTTCCACTCGTTGTTGTAGAGCACGTAGCCGTCGTTGGTCCAGGACCCGAACGGCGCGCTTGACTCCCAGACCGGGTTCGGCGGCACGCCCCCGGCGGCCGCACTGGCCGGCCAGGCGGCCAATGCCGAGCAGGCCATCGCGGCCGCGGCGGCGCACGCCACGGCGCAGGACCTGATGGCCCAGCTGGCAGGACGGGCCTGGATGCGCGGGAATCTGGTGAATATGCCGATCACGGCGGCCTCGCTGGGGTTGCTGAGGATCAGTCGGGCACGGTCACGCTAGCAGCAGGATCGGGCGCGATGCGAAGATCGTCGGCATTCCGGCCGGGCGGGTCTGGCACCGGCGCACGGGTCGCCGTGAGCAGGTAACCGGTGGCCAGCCAGTCAGGCAGGGCGTCGGCCGACGCGCGCCTGCGGGTCACCCGGTCGGCGAGCCTGGCCAGCGCCGGCAGCCGGTCAAGCGGCGGGATCAGCGCGGTGAAGTCGTAGTGCACGACCTTCTCCGGCCGCAGGCCAGCATCGGCCAGCAGGCGGCTCAGCCGGTGCACCGACAGCGTGCGGATTCCGGTGATCGCCATGCCGTGCCGACGGTCCACGGGCACGCCGAGCAGGCGCTCGGCGACTGCCAGCATGCGCAGCAGCGGCCAGTACACGAACCATTCGACCAGCCGGTACGGGCTGCCAGGATTGAGCATGGTGACGATGACCAGCCCGCCTGGCCTGACCACCCTGGCGATCTCGCGGACCGCGGCGGCCGCATCGGCGTACTCGAGCGCGCCGGTGACCACGGTGACGTCGAAGCTGGCGGCGCCGAACGGCAGCGCCTCGAGCTGGCCGACGGCCGGCCTGACCTCGCCCACCTCGCTGGCGCTCGCCCGGCAGTACCTGATCATCGAAAGGGACTGGTCGAGCACGGTGATGCGGAAGGCATCGCCGTGCGAGGTCAGCAGGGCCTTGCTGAGCACGCCGGGACCGCAGCCAGCGTCGAGCAGATCGCCTGGGGGGCAGTCGGCAAGCAGATCCTGCAGCAGCTGCAGCCTGGACCTGAGGCACTTGCCCTCGGGCGCGGAGCCGTCCACGGCCTGGACGTAGTAGACAGGCGCCTCAGCGCTGCTGTACTGCGCCAGGACGCGCTCTTTCCGCGTAGGCCTCCTCCGCAACCCCACGCGATCATTGTCGGCGCAGGTCAGCCGATCGCGGGACGTTTTACCACTCTTTGAAGTATGACTAGCAAAAAACCAGGGTAAGCCCGGTTTCTGCGGGAGACATCCTGCGTGCCTGGTTCATCTGCTGGTCACTCTCCGGTTTCGGCTGCGCCAACCCGCTTGCACGACTCTGTGCGTATCAGCGGAGCCCGCTCGACGCTCCTATGGAGACCTGACCGCCAATTGGGCCATGCCCGGCTGCGCTCGGCGCGTGCCGGAAGAAAGGTGACGCGGATGAAGGTCGCTGTGGTCGGCCTCGGCTATGTCGGCACCGTGACCGCCGCCTGCCTGGCCGCGAATGGCCACGACGTCTGGGGCGTCGACGTGGACGCGGCCAAGGTCGCGGAGATTCAGGCTGGCCGTAGCCCGGTGGCCGAGCCGGGGCTTGACGCGATCGTGGCCGGCTGCATCGCCGGCGGCACGCTGCACGCGACCACCTCAACCGCCGAGGCGATCAGCGGCGCCGAGCTGTCGCTGGTCTGCGTCGGCACGCCATCGACCCAGCGCGGCGGCACCGACCTCAGTTTCATCGGCCGTGCGGTGACCGACATCGTGGCGGCGCTGCGGGCCGGCCGGCCGCCGGCCGGCGGCCGGCACAGCGTGGTGATCCGGAGCACGGTCCCGCCAGGCACCGTGGACACCGTGGTGAGCCCGGCGCTGGCCGACGGGCTTGGCGGGCTGCCGCTCCGGGTTGGCGCGGCGATGTGCCCGGAGTTCCTGCGCGAGGGCTCAGGCGTGGCCGACTTCTATGCGCCGCCGATGATCGTGGTCGGCACCGCGGACCCGGCGGTGGCGGCCGCGGTGACCGAGTTGTTCGGCTTCCTTGACCAGCCGGTGCAGGCGGTCGAGGTCAGGACCGCCGAGGCGCTCAAGTACGCGTGCAATGCCTTCCACGCCACCAAGGTCTCGTTCGCCAACGAGCTGGCCAGGTTGTTCAGGCACCTGGACGTCGACGCGCGCGCGGTGATGGAGCTGTTCTGCCGCGATCAGGTGCTGAACATCTCGCCGACCTACCTGCGGCCCGGCTTCGCCTTCGGCGGCTCGTGCCTGCCCAAGGACCTGCGCTCGCTGCTGCACCTGGCCAGGCAGAGCGGTGCCGACATGCCGCTGCTGGCCGGCACCCTGGCGACCAACGAGCTGGTCATCAGCGAGGTAGTCGAGCGGGTGCTTGCGTGCGACGCGCGGGTGGTGGCGCTGCTCGGGCTGAGCTTCAAGTCCAACACCGACGACCTGCGGGAGAGCCCGAACGTGGAGCTGGCCGAGCGGCTGATCGGCAAGGGGTTCGAGGTCCGGATCTACGACCAGGTGGTGAACCCGGCGGCGCTGATCGGCGCGAACCGGCGGTACGTCGAATCCAAGCTGCCGCACCTTGGCCGGCTGCTGCTGCGCGAGCCCGCCGAGGCGCTCAGGGCAGCCGACGTGGCCGTGGTGTCCACCAGCGCGCCGGCCGTGCTCGCCGCGCTCGAACAGGCGGCGCCGCGGCACGTGATCGACCTGAGCGGGCGGCTCGGCAGCGCCGTGGAGGCGCTGCCCGGCTATCAGGGGATCGGCTGGTGAGCCGCATCCTGATCATCGTGCAGAACCTGCCGGTGCCGTTCGACCGGCGGGTCTGGCTCGAGTGCAAGGCGTTGCGCTCGGCCGGCCACCAGGTCGCCGTGGTCTGCCCGAAGGGCGACGGCGATCCTGGCTACCAGGTGCTCGATGACGTGCAGCTGTACAAGTACCGGCCGTACGCCCCTGGCGGCAGCAAGATCGGCTTCATCACCGAGTACGTGTACTCGTTTACCGCCACCGCCTGGCTCACGCTGAAGGCAAGGCGGCGCGGGAAGTTCGCGATCATCCAGGCCTGCAACCCGCCGGACATCTTCTGGCCGATCGCGCTGTGGTACCGCGTCATCGACCGGACCAGGTTCGTGTTCGACCATCACGACCTGTGTCCCGAGCTGTACGAGTCGCGCTTTCCTGACGGGCCGAGGCTGCCGTACCGCGGGCTGCGAGCACTCGAGCGGCGGACGCACAGGACCGCGGCGCACGTGATCTCCACCAACGAGTCGTACCGGCAGATCGCGCTGACCAGGGGCGGGAAGTCGGCGGACCAGGTAACCGTGGTCAGGACCGGGCCAGACCCGAGCCGGCTGCGGCGCGGCGAGGCAGACCCGCAGCTGCGCCGGGGCAGGCGCTACCTGGCCGCGTACATCGGCGTGATGGGGCCGCAGGACGGCGTCGACATCGTGGTGCGCGCCGCGGACATCGTGGTGCGCGAGCTTGGCCGGGACGACATCGCCTTCACCCTGATCGGCTCTGGCGACTGCTTCGACGAACTGGTGGCGCTGCGCGACGAGCTTGGCCTGGCCGGGCACGTCGAGTTCACCGGCCGGGCGCCCGACGAGCAGGTGAACGCCATTTTGTCCACCGCCGACCTCGGCCTGTCGCCCGACCCGAAGAATCCGCTGAACGACCTGTCGACCATGAACAAGACGATGGAGTACATGGCCTACGAGCTGCCGGTCGTCGCGTTCGACCTGCGCGAGACCCGGGTGTCGGCCGCCGAGGCAGCGGTCTACGTCGAGCCGAACGACGTGCACGACTACGCGGTGGCGATCATCAAGCTGATGGACGACGAGCCGCGGCGGGCACGGCTCGGCAAGCTGGGCAGGCTCAGGGTCGAGCAGGAGCTGGCCTGGAGCCATCAGGAGCGTGCCTACCTCGGCGTGTACCAGCGGGTCCTGGCCGCCGGGCGCCGCGGCAGGGCCGGAGGCTGAGGTGTGCGGAATCGCCGGCTGCTATCAGCAGCCCGACGGGCAGAAGCTCGCGGACATCATGACCGACAGGATCGCCCACCGCGGTCCTGACTCGACCGGCATGTGGAGCCACGAGGACGCCGCGGTGAGCGTCCAGCTGGGCTTCCGGCGGCTGTCCATCATCGACCTCAGCGCGGCCGCCGACCAGCCGCTGCACTGCGGCGGGCTGACCATCTTGTTCAACGGCGAGCTGTACAACTACCGGGAGCTGCGAGCCGAACTGGCCGGCGCCGGCGTCAGGTTCCGCACCCAGTCGGACACCGAGGTCGTGGTGGAGTCCTGGCGGCGCTGGGGGCCGGCCGCGCTGCCCAGGTTCCGCGGCATGTTCGCGTTCGCGCTCTTCGACGACGCGACCGGCGAGCTGGTGCTCGCCCGCGACCCGTTCGGCATCAAGCCGCTGTATTACCGGCACCGCGGCGATGGCGTGGTCTTCGCCTCCGAGCTCAAGGCGCTGGTCGCGGCAACCGGGTCTGAACTGCGGATGGAGCCAGGCGCGCTGGTCGCGTCGATGCTCTACTACTGGCTGCCGGAGCAGCGCTGCGCGATCGCGGGCGTGCAGAAGCTGCCCGGCGGCTGCTGGGCGCGGGTCAGCCCGGACGGCACGGTCACCGTCCGGCGGTACTGGCAGGTGGCCGAGGTCGCCGCCGAGGCCGCGGCCGGCCCGGCCGACGACCTTGGCCGGGTGATCGAGGAGTCGGTGGCCGCCCACCTGGTTGCCGACGTGCCCATCTCCAGCTTCCTGTCCGGCGGCCTTGACTCCAGCATCGTCACCGTGCTCGCGCACCGCGCCGACGCGCAGATCGACGCCTACACGATCACGTTCAGGCCGGAGGACCAGCGGCTCGAGGCAATGCCCGACGATGCCATCTACGCACGCAAGGTGGCGGAGCGGTACGGCATCAAACTGCACGAGATCGAGATCTCGCCGGACATCGTGGAGCTGCTGCCGCGGATGGTCGATGTGCTCGATGAGCCGATCGGCGACCCCGCGGCGATCAACACGCTGCTGATGTGCGAAGCGGCACGGGCCCGCGGCGTCAAGGTGGTGCTGTCCGGGATGGGCGCCGACGAGCTGTTCGGCGGCTACCGCAAGCACCTGGCCTGCGTGCTGGCGAGCCGGTATGCGCGGCTGCCCGGCCGCGGGCTGGCCAGGTACGCGGTGAACCGGATGCCGGTCAGCGCCGGCGGCCGCGGGCTGCGGTACGCGCGCTGGGCCAAGCGGTTCCTGACCTTCGCCGAGCTGCCTGAGGAGCCTCGGTTCAGGCGCAGCTACACGCTGTACGACCCGCCGGAGCTTGCCGAGCTGGTCAGCCCGGAGCTGGCCGGATACGTCGACCAGATCGTCGCCGAGCACGCCGAGATCTACCACGACAACGCGCTGACCGACGAGGTTAACCGGATGTGCCTGGCCGACACCCGGCTGTTCCTGCCTGGCCTGAACCTGGCCTATACCGACCGGGCGAGCATGGCAGCCTCGGTGGAGGTCAGGGTGCCGTTCGTGGACCCGGTCGTGGCCAGGGCCGCGTTCTCGGTCGACGGCAGCGCGAAGATCAGGGGCCGGCAGGGCAAGGTCGCGCTCAAGCAGGCGGC
>JASHQL010000483.1 GCA_030039155.1 Streptosporangiaceae bacterium
TTCTTGCGGTTGTGCGTGTCCGAGGCCGAGACCACCGCCTCGATCTCGGTCAGCCCGCGGTCAAGCGCACGGCTCGCGCCGCGCAGGTTCGGCACCAGCGCCGAGTACTGCACGCCGTCGGCGCGGCTGATGCCCTGCCACACCTCGTCCGCGTCGGCCATCTGCGGGATGGCGTCCGGCCGGACGAACGACACCGCTTCGATCCGCTGCACGCCGGTCCGCGACAGCCGGTCGATCAGCTCGATCTTGGCCGCGGTCGGCACCGGGTCCTCGTTCTGCAGTCCGTCGCGCGGTCCGACCTCGCGCACCGAGATCCGGCTCGGCAGATCGCTCATCAGCGCCTCCACAACATGGACAAACAACTCATAACAAACGCGCTCGCCGGCTCGCCAGCCAACATTTCATCGATTCTGGTGGTTGCAATGTCCGGTTCATGAGTTCTGTAACAGCCAGAATCGGTGAAATGCCGGGGCTGGAGCCCGGCAGGGCGGGTCAGCTGCCCTGCCATCTGGGCTTCCTGTGCTCGGTGAACGCGGCGATGCCTTCCCGCCGGTCCGCGGAGCCGACGGCGGTGCGCCACGCGGCGTCCTCGAGCTCCAGGCCGGCCGCCAGGCTGACGCCGCCGCCGAGCCTGATCGCCTGCTTGGCCGCGCGCACCGCGACCGGGGAGTTCGCCGCGATCTGCAGGGCCAGCTCGACCGCGGCCACCTGGGCCTGCCCGGCCGGGACCACCCGGTCGGCGAGCCCGATCCGCGCCGCCTCGGCCGCTGCCAGCTGCCTGCCGGTCAGCACCAGGTCGGCGGCCAGGCCGGGGCCGAGCCTGCGCAGCGTGAGCTGAGTCCCGCCGCCGCCTGGCACCAGGCCGACCGTGGTCTCCGGCAGCCCGAACACCGCGGTCTCGTCGGCCACGATCAGGTCGCAGCACAGCGCCAGCTCGCAGCCGCCGCCGAGCGCGAACCCGTGCACCGCGGCGACCGCCGGCTGCGGCAGGTCAAGCAGGCCGCGGAAGGCCGCGCGGAACACCGGCCGCTGGCGCATGAAGTCGGCGTGCGTCATCGCCGCGCGTTCCTTCAGGTCGGCGCCGACGCAGAACGCCCGCTCGCCCTGCCCGGCCAGCACCACGGCGAGCACGTCAGGATCGGCCGCCAGCTCGCCGCACACCCTGGCCAGCTCGGCGGCGAGCGAGGTGCTGAGCGCGTTCAGCGCGGCCGGCCGGTCGAGCACGACCTCGGCCACCATGCCCCGCTGACCGGGGCCGGCGGGGGCCGGGCGGTCGCCCCGCTGAGCGAGCACTGCCGGGTGCCGGTGCAGGCGGATCCGGCCGTCGCTGGTCACGACTTGCAGTCTAGGGCCGCGCCTGGCAGGCCCTGGCGGATGCGGGCGGTGATCAGGCGGCGTCCGGCAAGGCGGAGCAGGCGCCGCTCCGCGCCGCCGGAGGCCCGCGAGTGACTGCCCTTAGTTGTAGCGGTCGTCCCTGGCTAGCCTGGCCTGCTCGTCGCCGACCAGCTGGAACATGGTCGTCTGCACGTCACGGACCCGCGGGATCGGGTTGAGCACGAGCTGGCCGTGCTCGCCTGGCGACTCCACGATCAGCTTGCCGCAGCCAAGCAGCCGGTCGAGCGGGCCCTGCTGGAAGGACACGTCACTGATCCGGTTCAGCGGGAAGTCGCGGCCCTCCCTGATAATCACGCCGGAGCGCAGCCGCAGCCGCCGGTTCGTCAGCTCGTAGCTGGTGGTCGACCAGCGCAGCACCGGCACGCCGAAGAAGATCGCGGCCGCAACCAGCGCGATCCCGCCGATCGCGAGCCGCGCCAGCGCCGACACGCTGGCCGGCAGGATGACCACGATCACCAGCGTCGCGGCGATGATGAGCGCGAGCACCAGGAACGGGCGGACCAGCGTCTTCCAGTGCGGCCGCAGCAAGAGCACGACCTGCTCACCTTCTGCAAGCCCGGATGCCCTGGCCATACCTCACATCGTGACACGTACCGCGGCAAGACGGCGAGCGCGACGCGTCAACGCACGTGAATGACGTCACCGGCGCTGATCAAGTGCTCACCGTCGCCAGCCTGCAGCACCAGCCTGCCCAGGTCGTCGATGCCGGTAGCCAGGCCGGTTACGGACGTGCCGCCGGGCAGTTCCACCCGCACCTGCCTGCCGACGGTGTCGCAGTCGCGCAGGTACTGCGCGCGCAGCCCTGACGCCTCCGCGTCCCCGGCGCACTGAACCCAGCGGCGGTACCACAATTCGAGTTCCCGCAGGATCGCGGCGAGCAGCGCTGACCGGTCCGGCGCCAGCGCGCCGAGCAGCCCGAGCGACGTCGCGGCGGCGGTCGGCAACTGGGACCGGCTGGCCGCCACGTTCAGCCCGATGCCGACCACCACCGCGTCGCCCGCCTGCTCGGCCAGGATCCCGGCGAGCTTGGCACCGCCGGCCAGCACGTCGTTCGGCCATTTCAGGCCGGGCTCGATTCCGGCCTCGGCGCGCAGGGCCGCGGTCACCGCCACCCCGGCCAGCAGCGGCAGCCAGCCGCGCAGCGGCTGCGGCACCACAATCGGGCGCAGCAGCACCGAGAACGTCAGCGACCCGCCGGGCTTGCTGACCCAGCTCCGGCCGAGCCTGCCGCGCCCGCTGGTCTGCTCCTCGGCGACCAGCACGGTACCTTCAGGCCCGCCGCCGCGGGCCGCGGCAAGCAGGTCGGCGTTCGTCGACCCGGTGCTGGCGACCACGCTGAGCTGCGACCACAGGCTCGGCTCAGGGAGCAGCACGCGCACCGCGTCAGCGGTCAGGGCACCGGCCATGAGCCATTCGTTCCCGTCCTGGTTGGTTTGGTTGCCGGTCGCTGGCCTAACCTGTCCGGCATGGCCATCGACGCATCTCAGCCGCCGGAGCAGGCGGCCGAGCTCGATCCGCACACTACCGCCGGCAAGCTCGCCGATCTTGACCGGCGCCGCTACGAGGCCATCCACGCCGGCACCGCGCGGCAGGTCGAGCGGCAGCACGCCAAGGGCAAGATGACCGCGCGGGAGCGGATCGACGCGCTGCTCGATCCCGGCTCGTTCGCCGAGTTCGACGAGCTGGCCAGGCACCGGGCCACCGATTTCGGCATCGACGCGAACCGCCCGTACGGCGACGG